>VHDF01000010.1 GCA_016871495.1 Verrucomicrobiota bacterium
TCCTGTCCCTGAGTATTTCGAGGATGTGGCATGGGTGCCGTGCATCCCGAAATTGTCTGTCGTGTGGCGCAGGCTGCCCAGCCTGCCGTATCGCCGACGGCCCGTCGGCCCGGCGGGTGAAGAACGAAGCCCTTCCATGCTCTCCACGCGCCTGGTTCCCTTCGCCGCCCTGAAGGCTGGGCAGCCTGCGAAACAGCAGACAGGGCTGTCTGCGTTACCACGACAACCCCTGGATGCACCGCCGGGGACAGGGTCGCTCGCGCCAAGCTTGTGAACTCGCCCCGGAAGGGTTAGAAGAGGGTATGCATCTTCCCAGCCGCTTTGCCGACCGGCGCCTTTTCCCTCGCGCTTTTACCCTGATCGAATTGTTGGTCGTCATCGCCATCATTGCGATTTTGGCGGGAATGCTGCTTCCGGCGCTGAGCAAAGCGCGGGAACGAGCGCGGCGCACGTCCTGCCAGAACGCACTTCGCCAACTGGGATTGGCCCTGCACATGTACGCCGGGGACAACAACGACCGCCTGCCCCAGGGTTATCGCGACAACGGGGAGTCGCACACCATTTGGATCAGCACCAACACCTACAACGCGATCCGGCAATACAGCGCCACCAACATGAGCACGTGTCCGAGTTTGGCCGGCACATTCCAGTATTACCAGGCCCCCTACGGCTACGTGATCGGTTACAGCTACAACGGCGGGCACAGGAAACCGTGGGCGGGCGAGCCCAATGCCTGGGTTTCGCCGCAACGGATGACGGATGACCCCACGCTCTGCGTCGCCGCCGACCTGAACGCTTGGGCTGAGCCGCAGGGGGGCACCGGATGGGTCATCGCGCCACACGGTTCGGGAGGATCGATCAAGCGCTCGCGCAACGTCTTTATGTCCATCACTCGGAAAACCACCGCGAAAGAAGCGGGAGCAGCCGGGGGCAATGTCCTCCTGCTCGACAGTTCGGTGCAGTGGCGGAACATTCAGATCATGTCCAATCGCTGGGCCTGGCAAGGCGGCATCTATTGGAACATGTGGTGAGCGAGGCGATTCCCGGATTGGCCAAGGCTGGAATCTTCCGGGCTAGACCTCTTGTTTCGCTTCTTTTTCGATGGAGGCGATGTGCAGTCCGGTGATCGTCACGCTGCTCCCGTCGTCAAACCAGACGTGAACCCGGCTGCGTTGAGGGTCGATGCCGGCATGCTCGGTGCTCGCGACCCGATACCGATTTCCGCCGGTGGTAACGATCAGGAACGGCTCGAACGGTCGCGTGTTCAAGAGCTGACGGATATCTGAAATCATGATTCCACGCTAGCCCTTGAGGCCGCGGGTCGCAAGCCACGAGAGAACGTTCAGAACCAGGGTATGCAACGCGGTAGATCAGGAAGACTGCGCCACGCCAAGTGTCCGCATCCAACCCGAAAGGTCCACGGACCACGGCGTTCACGCCGCTTCAGCGTGGAAGATCGAGAACGCCGGGTTATACCCCCAGACCGGTCCTGGCTCCCCAATTTTCCTGCTTTTCGGATGGACCGGGCTCGGGTTCAATTTCCCCGTGAAACCATCCATTCGACGGTTCAAGCGTTTCGTTTTCGTCGCCTTGTGCGCTCTCACCCTCCAGCTTTCGGCTGGCCCGGTCGGGACGGGGCCCGATTTCAAAGGTCCGCTCGGACTGCAGCTCTACAGTTTGCGCGGTCAGTTCACGCGCAATGTTCATGAAGGGCTCAAGCTGACCCAGGGATACGGATTTCGCGACGTTGAACTTGCAGGCACTTACAATCTCTCGTCGGCCAAGTTTCGCGAGATGTTGAAGGAACACGGTCTCCGGCCCATCAGCGGTCATTTCTCATTCGAACGGTACCGGGACGACGCGGAGGGCGTGGCGCGGGACGCGAAGGTCCTTGGCTTGAAGTACGCGGGTTGTGCCTGGATCGCGCATCAACGCGAATTCGACGAGCAGGAATGCCGCCAAGCCATTGAAGTATTCAACCGAGCGGGCAAAGTCCTGGCCAAGCACGGCATCAAGTTTTTCTACCATTGCCACGGATACGAGTTTCGCGCCCACGCGGGCGAGACGTTCATGGACCTGCTCATGCGGGAGACGGATCCGAAGTATGTCCGCTTCGAAATGGATGTTTTCTGGGTGAAACATCCCGGCCACGATCCGGTGTACTGGCTGCAGAAGTATCCCAAGCGCTGGGAGCTCATGCACGTCAAAGATATGAAGAAGGGGATGAAGACGGGCGATTTCTCGGGCAAAGCCGACGTGACGAATGATGTGCCCATCGGCACGGGCCAAATGGATTGGGCGGCGATCCTGAAAGCGGCCAAGAAGTCCGGCGTGAAGCATTACTTCATCGAGGATGAATCTCCGACCGTGGTGGACCAAATCCCTCAATCCTTGCGTTACCTGGAACAACTGCGGTTCTAACTTCCGATTGGGACATCCGCCACGATTCGGGTTCCTCTTGCTCGCGGCATGGCTGGCGTCCGGCGCCGCGTTGGTTCCGGTTGCGTCCGAGTTGGCGGTCAGGGGTGGCACCTTGCGGTTATGGTATCCGACCGACTGGCGGTCGCTCGATCCGGCGATTGCGTTTGATACGGACAGCGTCGTCCTCACGAAGCTTCTTTTTCGAGGGTTGCTTGATTATGACAGCCAGGCGCGGATCGTTCCTGATCAAGCGCGGAAGTGGTCGGTGACGTCCGATGGCAGGACCTATTCTTTCGAGTTGCATCCGGACGCGCGATTCAGCCACGGGCGGGTGGTTGAGGCGGAGGATTACGTTTTTGCCCTGGAGCGGATCTTGGATCCCAAGACGGGATCTCCGGGGCAAACCTATTACCTGGAGATCGAAGGAGCGCGTGATTTCGCCGAAGGCCGCGCGACACGGGTTCGAGGATTGGAGGCCGCGGACCGGTTTACCCTGCGCATCACGCTGGAGAAACCGTCGTATACGTTTCGATACGTCATGGCCATGTCCTTTGCCTCCGCGTTGCCGCGCGAATTGGTGCGCAAGCATGGTGCGGATTTCCAATATCACATGGCGGGGTCTGGTCCTTATCGGGTCACGGCGTGGAAGCGGGGCGTCGGTTGGAGATTGGAGCGCAACGCGCATTATTTCGGGAGCGACGGGTATGTGGACGCGTTCGATCTCATGATTGGAGGCGATCAGGCATTGGCGGCAATGATGGTGGAGCGGGGAGACCGCGATTGGGCGAATGGAGGCGCGGTGTGCGGCGTTAGTTTTCTTCGCGATCCGGCGCGACGGCACCTGGTTGAGAGGGTTCGCTCGGTGAGCATTCAGTATTTTTTTCTCAACACCGAGCTGAAGCCCTTTCAGGACCCGCGGGTGCGCCGCGCCATGAATTATGCCATTGACCGTGAGCGGTTGGTGAAATTGGCGGCTGGATTTGGCATGGTGGCCACGGGGATTGTTCCCTCGTCGATGCCTTGGACGAATTCAACCCTGCCGAGTTATCCTCTCGATCGGGCCGCGGCGAAGAGACTTTTGGAAGAAGCGGGATACGCGGACGGATTTGAAACGGAGATCTACTATATTCAAACGCGGGTCCCCGATGTGAAGGCGGCGCAATCGATCCAAGGTGACCTGGCCCAGGTGGGCATCAAGGTGGCGTTGAAGCCTCTGAGCCAGCCCGCTTTCGAGGTCAAGGCTCGGACCCGGCGGGAAGTGGCGTCCGGAGTGTGGGGCTGGGTGCAGGACTATCCGGACCCGAGCAACTTTCTCGATGTGCTGTTGAGCGGGAAGCGGATCACGGACCGCGATTGCAACAACCTGTCGTTTTATGGCAATCGCCAGGTGGACGATTTGTTGCTTAAGGCCGAAGCGACGCTTGAAGGCGGGGAACGTCAGTCGCTTTACCAGCAAGCCGAGCGGTTGATGATGCTCGATGCGCCGTGGGTTCCTTTGATGGAAGAGCAGTATGCGATTTTGAAAAACCCCAGGGTGCGGGGCTCTCCGTGGCATCCGGTCTGGTTGTGGAGATTCGAGAAAGTATGGCTGCGGAATTGAGAGTGGGCAGGCCAGGGTCCCTTTGGCAGCATGGTTTGATATGAATTTAGAAGCCGGAAAGTGGTTGCCCTGGATGTCGCGTGATCGCGTGAGCCGGGAGTGAATCCTCGATGAACGAGACTCCGACTTCGGGCGAAGCGACCCTTCCTGGAAGGGGTTGGTCCGCATTGATTCGCAACCGGCTTGTGTTGGCTGGAGGCTTGATCCTGCTGGGGATGGTCTTGGCGGCCCTGGTCGCGCCTTTGGGGGTGAAGGCGGGGTTCTTGGCGAATCCGATTCAGCAAACTTCGTCCGGGCTGGATGACGATGGCATGCCGTTGCCGCCAGGACGCGCGAATTGGGCGGGAACGGATAACCTGGGCCGGGATGTGGCCAGCCGGGTGATTCACGGGACCCGGGTTTCTTTGACCGTGGGAGTGGCGGGAATGCTGACCGCGACGTTGATCGGCGTGGCGGTGGGCATTTTGGCGGGGTTCTATGGCGGCAAGCTGGACCTGATCTTGATGCGGTTCACGGAGATGAACATGACCATTCCCGGCATCCTTTTGGCGGTGGCCTTTGCGGGGGTGATGGATGGACGCGTGCTGCATTTGCATCCCCCGGGATGGGATTGGCATTTTCTGGATTTGGAGTTGAAGCGGGGCATGGTCAGTTTGTTTTTGATCATTGGTTTCGTCTGCTGGCCCGGCATGGTGCGGGTGGTGCGCGCCCGGGTCTTGGAGTTCAAGGAGCGGGAGTTTGTCACTGCTTCGCGCGCTCTGGGAGCCACCGATCTCCGGCTGATCTTCCGCCATATTCTTCCCAACATCATGCCCACGGTGGTGGTTTTGGCGGTGATGATGACCGCGAGCACGATCCTCTTGGAGGCGGGCTTGGGATATCTGGGCATTGGCGTGCCGCCACCCGCTCCGACGTGGGGCTCGATGATCAATGACGGCCAGCCCTATTTCATCTCCGCCCCCCATCTCGTCATCGTTCCTGGACTGGCCATCGTGCTTGCGGTGCTGGGGTTCAATCTGCTCGGCCAGGGATTGCAAGAGGTCATGGAGCCGAAGCGGCGGCCGTGAGCGTAGAATCGGAATGGCGTCTCGCCGCCGAAGTGGCCGTCGTGCAGTCGGCCACTCGAGCTGGCTTTGATCAACCCCACCAACCTCGACACCATGCTTCACAACGGTGCTTTCCGGAGCGCGTCGTGCTGGCTTGGAGATCGTCCATTCGCGACCAGCACATCCACTCGTTGTCGGTGATGCGCGCAGCAGCGCCGGGGCGCGGCGTTCACGCCGCTTCCGCTCGTGACGACCAGCCGCGGCGATTTCCTCCCGCTCCATGGCCCGCCCGGGGTGAATGCCTTCGCCCTCGCAGCACCCTTGCCCGTTGAACCTTCCATGCCCCTTTGAAGACACGCCTTGAAGCGCCGTGAACGGCGCGCCCCGACGGCTTGCGGATGCACGGCTTCACCGCGAAAACGCCACTCGATCATTGCTTCCGCTCCTGTTTCTGATTGGATTTGGCCCAGCTTATGAGCGACTTCCGCGCGGCCTCCATCCCGCTTTGGGCGAAGCGCGGTCATTTCCGAGGGGTGTTCCGGCTGTTCGGTTGCGCGTCGCTGCTGTCGTTGGGGTTGATGCTGACGGCAGGATGGGGTGGCCGCGCGGCTGCGGTGGAAGTTTCGGAGGGTAGGGAATGGATCCGGGCGGGAGATTATCGAAAAGCGGCCGAGGCGGCGGGGGAGGTGCTTTCCAAGAATGAGCGCCACGAGGAGTGGCGGCTTTTGCAATTCGAGGCGCTCCTGGCCGAAGGGCGTTATCCCGAGAGCTACCACATCGCCACCAATGCGCTGCGCCGGTTCGGTTCGAGTTTGAGGCTGCGCTGGGCGGCGAGGGAAGTGTTCCTCAAGAACAACGACGCGGAACGCGCGCAGGAAATGATGGAAGACCTCGTCCGCCTGGGGACGCAGCGGTTTTCCGTGCGGGATGCTGCGAGTGTCGTGGCGCTGGGGCGCGCGGCCCTGCTGACGGGGGCGGATCCCAAGGCGGTTTTGGACAACCTCTATGAACGAGCCAAGACGCTGGAGGCGGATTCCCGGGATCCGTGGATGGCGGCGGGCGAATTGGCGCTCGCGAAGGGTGATTTCCAATTGGCGGCGAAGACTTACGAGGCGGCCCTGAAGAAATTCGAGAAGGATCCGGATTTGCTGCTCGGGCTGGCCCGGGCCTACGCGCCCAACCAGCGTTCCGCGATGGTGGAGATGGCGGGCAAGGCGCTCGAGATCAATCCGCGGCATGTGGGAAGCATGCTTTTGCTCGCGGAGTCCGCCATCGACGCCGAGCAATACGAGCAGGCGGAAGAACAAATCGCCAAGGCGCTCAAAGTCAATCCCCACGACGCGGAAGCGCTTGCCTTGCGCGCCGTCATCAGGCATTTGCGCCACGACCTGGACGGGGAAAAGGCCGACCGCGAGGCGGCCTTGCGATTCGGTTCGAGCAATCCGGCGGTGGATCATCTGATCGGGCGCAAGCTTTCGCAGAAGTATCGATTTACCGAGGGCGCGGAGCGGCAGAAGCGCGCGCTGGCTCTGGCGCCCGATTTTCTGCCGGCCAAAGTTCAATTGGCGCAGGACCTGTTGCGGTTGGGCGAAGAGACCGAGGGGTGGGGACTGGCGGACGAGGTTCACGAGAAGGACGGTTACGATGTGACCGCGTTCAATCTCATGAATCTCAAGGATGTCATGCGAAAGTTCCGAACCTTGACGAACGAGCATTTCATCGTGCGCATGGAAGCCAAGGAGAGCGAATTGTACGGCGACAAGGTGTTGGAAGTGCTCGAAATGGCCCGCACCAATCTTTGCGCAAAATATCAAGTGACGCCGCCGAGACCGGTCATCGTGGAGATTTTTCCCAACCAAAAAGACTTTGGGGTCCGCACGTTTGGCATGCCGGAGAACCCGGGCTTTTTGGGCGTGTGTTTCGGCCCGGTGATCACCGCCAACAGCCCGGCGACGCAGAAGACCGGCGTGGCGAACTGGCATGCGGTGCTCTATCACGAATTTTGCCACGTCCTGACCCTGCAATTGACCCGCAACCGCATGCCGCGCTGGCTCAGCGAGGGGATCTCGGTGCATGAGGAACGCCTGCGCCATCGCGGATGGGGCCAGCAAATGACCGAACGCTTCCGGGAGCGAATCCTGGAAGGCAAGGCCAAGCCGGTGGCGGAAATGAGCGGCGCGTTCCTGACTGCGCGCACCAGCGAGGACATGCAGTTTGCCTATTACCAATCCTCGTTGGTGGTCGATTTCCTGGTGGAGAAATACGGCTACTCGAAGCTCCGCGAGATTCTTGTGGATTTGGGCGAGGGCGTCTGGATCAACGACGCGATTCAAAAACGAACGGCGCCGATGGCGGAGATCGAGAAAGCGTTCGCGGCGTTCGCGCGGGCGCGCGCCGAAGCGCTGGCGCCGGGATTGGATTTTCGCAAGCCGGCGGTCCTGGGGTTGAGCGAACCCGACGCGAAAGTGGCCTGGGAATTCCCCACCAACGCGGTGGTGCAAAGGGCGTTTGTCCAACGGTTGCTGGAAGAAGAGAAGTGGGAGGAGGCCAAGGCGCCCCTGCGCCGGCTGGCCGAACTTCATCCCAACCATGCCGCAGCGGATTCGGCTCTGGTCCTCCTGGCCCGTGTGCATCGGAAGTTGAAAGAGGCCGCCGCCGAGCGCGATGCGCTCGAGCGTTTGGCAGGGATCGACGCGGACGCCACCGAGGCGTATGCCCGGCTGATCGAGTTGGCGATGGATGCGAAGGACGACTCGGCCGTGCGCACCAACGCGCTTCGATGGCTGGAGGTGAGTCCGGCTTCGATGCCCGCCTATCGAGCCCTGGGCGAGTCCGCGGAGCGGCTTTCGCGCTGGGGCGAGGCGGTGATGGCTTGGCGGTCCGTCTTGAAGCTGGATCCGCCGGATCTGGCGGACGTGCATTTCAAGCTGGCGACGTTGTTGTGGCGGCAGCGGGACGCCGGGGCGCGCCGCCACGTGCTGCTGGCGCTGGAGGAGGCTCCCCGCTATCGGGAAGCGCAAAAGCTGTTGTTGGAGATGGCGTCCGCCCGTCCGGCGGCAGTCCGGCGCGAGCCATGAACACCCACTGGTTTCGACGGAGTTGGACGGTCGCCTTGCTCGTGGCGGGGAGTCTGGCGGCCGCGCCGCGAACCGCCCGTGAGATGGAGCGCCACAGCGTGGCCTTTCCGGAGTGGACCGTTCCGCCGGAGTTCCGCCGGGATGTGTTCACCTTCGCGCGCATCGAGTACTCGAGTCCGTTTGGAGGCGGTTACTACTACGGATCGCCCCGGTGGGCCATTGACGCTCCCGACAGCGACTTGAATTTGTCGTATCGACTCCAGCAAATGACCTCCTTGCGGGTCGATCCCGAGGGGCGGATCTTCAAGTTGACGGATTCCGAACTTTGGGATCATCCCTTCATTTACATTGTGGAGCCGGGCGGGCTGCAATTCTCGGAGGACGAGGTCAAGGCGCTTCGAACCTTCCTGCTCAACGGCGGGTTTTTGATGGTGGATGATTTCTGGGGCGAGCGCGAGTGGGAGAACTTTTACGCCGAGATCAAACGTGTGTTTCCCGACCGCGAGCCGGAGGAACTGTCGATGGATCATCCGATTTTCCACTGTGTTTTTGATTTGGGGCAGGACAAGCAGGCCTTGCAAGTGCCCAACGTCTACACCGGCATCCGCAGCCAAAGGACGGGCGTGACGTGGGAGCGCGACGGAAGAGATTTGAGCATTCGCGGGATTTACGACGACCGGGGGCGCTTGATGGTGGTCATTTGTCACAACACGGACAACGGCGACGGATGGGAAAGGGAGGGCGAGAACGAGTATTACTTCCGCACCTTTTCGGAAAAAAGGGCGTATCCTTTGGGGATCAACGTGGTCTTTTACGCCATGACGCACTGAAATTGGCAACAGAATCCATTATGATTAAACCATGGGCGGAATCGCCCCAACACAATCGCGAGTTCGAGAAGGAAATGGTGGAGAAGCTGGTTCAGGCCAGGGCTTCGATCCGGGAGTTACTGGCCCAAGTGATCGTGGGCCAGGACGAGGTGGTGGAGCAGATCCTGATCGCCTTGTTTTCGGGGGGGCATTGTTTGATTACCGGCGCCCCGGGGCTGGCAAAGACCCTCTTGGTGAAATCGATCGCGCGCATTTTTCATCTGAAGTTCCAGCGCATCCAATTCACGCCTGATTTGATGCCGGCGGACATCACGGGCACGGAGATTTTGCAGGAGAGTGACCAGGGACGGAGGATGACCTTTCTGCAGGGACCGGTTTTCGCCAACATGCTTTTGGCGGACGAAATCAACCGCACGCCGCCCAAGACGCAGGCCGCGTTGCTGGAAGCGATGCAGGAGCATCAGGTGAGCGCGGCGGGTGTGCGGCACGTGTTGCCCGAGCCGTTTTTCGTGCTGGCTACTCAAAATCCCCTCGAGATGGAGGGAACGTATCCGCTCCCCGAGGCGCAGCTCGACCGTTTCATGTTCAACGTGGTCATCGATTACCTGGGCGAGGACGACGAGGTGAAGGTGGTGGCGCGCACGACGACCCACGAATCGGCAGTGATCGAGCCGTTGTTTCACGGCGAGGACGTGCTTCGTTTTCACGAGGTCGTGCGCCGGGTGCCGGTCGCGGAAGACATCATCCGCTATGCGGTGAAGCTGGCGGCCTCTTCGCGACCCCGCCGCGCGGGTTCCGCCGCCTGGGTGAACGATTGGATCAGTTGGGGGGCGGGCCTTCGCGCCGCGCAGTTCCTCGTCTTGGGAGGCAAGGCGCGCGCCTTGCTCCAGGGCCGTTCGCACGTCACGGTGGGGGATATTCAGAGTTTGGCTCCGGCGGTATTGCGCCACCGCATCCTGCTGAACTACCGGGCGGAAGCCGAGGGTGCGACCGTCGAGCAAGTGATAGGCCGTCTGATTGAAGCCTTGCAGACCCAAGCGGTGGTGGCGAAGAAATAGCAGGATCCCATGCGCAAGAAAATCCTCGGCGTGGTGCTGGTGTTGGTGGTGGTTTTCGTCGTGGCGGTGTCTTCGCGGCCCGCCCAGTTCAGCATTGAACGCTCGGCGACGATGGCGGCGCCGCCGTCGAGAGTCTTTGAACACGTCGACGACTTTCGCAAGTGGGAGTCATGGTCGCCCTGGGCCAAACTGGATCCCTCGATGAAGGTTGAGTTTTCCGGCGCGAGCTCGGGGCCCGGGGCGGTTTATCATTGGACGGGCAATCAAGAAGTGGGGGAGGGGCGCATGACGTTGCTCGAGAGCCAGACATCCGAGCGCGTCAAGATCAGGCTGGAGTTCATCAAGCCCTTTGCGACCGTGAACCTGACGGAGTCCAGCTTTCGAGAGGAAGGAGGACGGACGACTGTGCGGTGGGCCATGAGCGGCGAGAACAGTTTCTTCATGAAGGCGTTCCACCTTTTCATGAACATGGACAAGATGGTGGGCAAGGATTTCGAGAAGGGGTTGGCGAATCTGAAAGCGGTCGTGGAATCGAGCGCGCCCAAGCCCAAGGAGCCGGTGAAATCGCCGAATCCCTAGAATTCTCCCCAAATCCACGGGTGCGGGAGTCATCCGCCCACGAATCAGACGAATCACACGGATGAAAACGGGCTTTCGGTCGGCTCGATGAGAATCAGGAATATCGACCGGCTGTCTGGAACTTCAGGATAGAGGGGAATTCTCCATTTTTTGCCTCGAATCGAAGTTCTCTCTCGCACGCCGTCCGCAGCCCCGGCCTCGAGTCCTCTTTGCATCTTTCTGAAATTGAGGCCAATGATTCATCACGTCCCAGAAATCATCGAGATGTCATGAGCATGAACCTCCTTCACATTCGAACGTTCGTCGCCGGCGTGTGGACCATGGCGATGATGGCCTGGTCCGTCCAGGCAGCCGACGGCCAACTCCGCTGGGTATCTTCTCCGGAAGCCGGCTGGCCTCAATTCCGGGGGCCGTCGCGGGACGGCGTCAGCCGGGAAACAGGACTTTTGCAGTCCTGGCCGGAAGGCGGACCGAAACGGATTTGGGAAGTCCAGGGATTGGGCCGCGGATACTCTTCTCCCATTCTCGTGGGATCACGAGTTTTCGTGACCGGAGACGTGGGGGATCATCTAAAGATCTCGGCGTTGGACCTTTCCGGTCGTTCGATCTGGAGCGTGACGAACGGCGCGGCCTGGAAGGATCCCTATCCCGGGGCTCGTTCGACCGTGACCTTTTTCGGTGGTCGCCTTTTCCACATGAACGCCCACGGGCGGCTGGTCTGTTTGGATCCGGCGAACGGACGGGAGCACTGGTCCATCGATGTGTTGCAGAAATTCGAAGGCGAGAACATCACCTGGGGGCTCAGCGAGTGTTTGGCGGTGGATGAGCACGGTGTCTATGTGACGGCAGGAGGAAAGAAGGCGCTGGTCGCGGCGTTGTCCACGCAGGACGGCAGTGTGTTATGGAGAACCCCCGGATATCAGGACGCGGCGGCCGGGGGGAAGTGGGAGAGTGCGAGTTATGTTTCGCCCATTTTGGTGGAGCAAGGGGGGAAGCGCTGGCTCGTGGGATCTTCGTTGAAGAATCTTTTCTGTGTGGATGCGCGGACGGGCGCGCTGCAATGGATGGAGAAGCGGCCGACCACCTACTCTGTGTTGGCGATGCCTCCGGTCGTGGTGGGAAATGGAATTTTCACGACGGCGCCGCACGGCAAAGGCGGGCATTGGTTCAAATTGAGCGTGGAGGGCGGGAAATCAAGAGCCGAAGAGGGCTGGCAGACCCGGTTGGATACCTGCCAGGGCGGGGTTGTGGTGTGGGATGGAAAGATCATCGGCGCGCATTATTCCTCCCGCAAAGGTTGGGTCGCCTTGGATGCGAAGTCGGGCGAGGTGCTCTATGACATGGCGGATCGCGTGAAAGGGTCGGCGCTGGCGGCGGACGGGCGCGTCTACGCTTACAGCGAGGACGGATGGGTTTTGCTTCTGGAATCCGGAAAATCGGGTTTTGAAATTCGGGGGCGATTTCGCTTCGCGGAAGCTTCCGCGATGGACGCCTGGGCGCATCCGGTGTTGTTGGATGGACGATTGTATCTTCGCTATCATGACCGCCTCGCCTGCTTCGATGTGAAAGCGAAGTGAGTGCTCAATTTCCAAACAGCCGTTCAGCCCGGAGATTTCGTGCTTTTTCCGCGACCGGGAATTTCCGGGCCAGGGAAACCGCGCCCTGTCGCACGAAACGCCTCCTTTTGGCAGGCTTTTTTCAGTCAAGCTTTTGCGTAGCTCGAGGCTGCTGGATTGCCGTTTTAAGCCAAAGAACTCCGCCGGGCCGGGGTGCGGAATGGTGAGTCACTTCACCATCAAGTTAGTCGGGAGGTTCAATAGTGTGTCGAACGGGAAATGCATAAGTTCGTTGAACAGGGGCGCGGTTTGATCTAACCCGCATGGCGGAATGCTCGATGGTGAGCGTTTCCCAACCCAGTCGAGTGTGAATGATGCGGGTTAGCCTTCAATCTGAAGCCAGCAGGTTTTGAGATAGGCGGGACGGCTTTGAGAAATCGGAAAATCGATCGGCTGCGGAACGTAGTGCGAGCGGAGGATCTTGCGGCGGGCGCGTTCGATGGGGGCGCGTATTTGGGCCAGGAATTCATCGGGCCGCAAGGAAGCCGAATTCGTGCTGGCCAGCATCACACCGCCTGGTGCCAGCAAGGGAAGTGCGGAGTCAACGAGCCGGTGGAAGTCGCTGGCGACCCGGAAGACGCCACTTTGGCGGGATTGCGAGAACGTGGGCGGGTCGAGCAGGATCACGTGAAATTTCCTTTGTTTTCGAGTCCACCGGCGCAGCCAGTCGAAGGTGTCGCCAAAGACGAAGTCGTGCCGGGCGGAATCAAGGCGGTTGAGTTCGAAATTCTTCCGTCCCCAATCGAGATATTTCTTCGAGAGATCGAGGCTGGTGGTGACGGCTCCTGCGGAGGCGGCGGCGACCGAAAAGGCGCAGGTGTAAGCGAACGTGTTGAGCACCTGCGGTTCCCGATGTTCCGAATGCCAGACTGGAAAATCGGCGGCGATCCAGTTCCGGGCCAGACGGCGGCGGTTGTCCCTTTGATCGAGGAACAGTCCGACAGAGTACCCTTCCTGGAAGGAAACCGAGAAGCTCAAACCATTCTCGCGGATGACCGGCGCGTCCGCGGGTTCGCCCAATACCAAGCGTGTTGAATGAGCCTCAGGCCGGGAGGTTCGTAATTTCCGGTCCAACTTCTTGAAGTAAACACCACGGGTGGCCGTTTGGGTTTGGATCTGCTGGAGGGCGTTCAACTCGTGCTCGCCGGGATCTTGTTCACCGAGGGCGAGCAGCCAGTGGCCGTATCGCTCGATGTCGGGGTTGGTGGGTGCTGGTGGCAGCGGTGAGTCGTGGCGGATTGGCTCGCCGTGGAGAAGCCGGAACGCATCGGTTTCGCGGGGGTCGAGGATCGCTTGCCGGAGCAGGCTCCATCCCGGGGATTCGAAGTCCGCTTTCGCGTCGAATTGAAGATGTTCTCCGGAAACGGGATGAAGAAATTCGAGCCGCGTGGCGTGCAGGCAGAGCCGGGGGAATGGAGCGCCTCCGTAGAGCTTGTCGCCGAGCAAGGGGATGGCGTGTTCGGCGGCGTGCGCGCGAATTTGATGAGTGCGTCCGGTTTCGGGGCGGACTTCGACCAGCCAGCCGAGCGCGTGAGGGCCGGACAAGGAAAAGTGGGTGACGGCGAGGTTTCCGGTTTCGGCGGAGCGGTAGCGCGCTCCATCGCGGGTGAGGCGGGTGCGGACGGAGAATTGAGGCGACCTCGGTTTTTGGCGGGTGAGGCCATGGTAGGTTTTCTTGATGGCGCGGCTCTCGAACTGCGCGCTGAGGGAAACGTTGGCGACCCTTGTTTTTCCAAACACGATCAGGCCGGAGGTTTCTTTGTCGAGGCGGTGGAGAATGGACAGACCAGCCCAGCGTGGTTCGCGATCGCGCAGCCAATCGTAGAGTCCGTCGCCTGCGAAGGGATCGGGTTTATGGGTGTTCAAGCCTGGAGGCTTGTGGACCACGAGCAGGTGCTCGTCCTCGAACACCACACAAGGCGGAACGCCGTTCACCAGAAGATCCAAGCTCCCTGCCAGGCGATCCAGATTCCCAACAGGATGTTGGTGATCGCGTGCGCCGTCATGGCTTCACCCAGTTGGCCCCGGCGCCACACCAGCCACTGATAGCAGACGCCACAGAGAATGCCGGCGAGCCATTCTGAATGGGCGAAGCCGAAGGCGACGGCGGTAATAGCCGCGCCCCGATAATCCCGCTGGCTCAGCGGAACCGAGGTGAAATCGGCGCTGGACCAATAGCGTGTCATGAACGACCGGTAAAAAACCTCCTCCAGCATGGGAACGATCAGTCCTGAACCCAAAATACGCAGCACGATGAAGAACCAAGCCCAGGGGCTGTCTTGTCCGAAGAAACGGTGAGGATTCCAGCCCGGTCCGCTGCGACCGATGGCGGGATAGTAGGGGTCGAGTCCGACCCAAATCACCAGCACGAGAAGGCCGATGAACGCGGCGGGCAGGCTGAAGGCCCATCTCATTTCGGGGACATGTTTGCGCCAGGCGAGAACGAGAGCGCCGGCCAGCACGGTTTTGAGCGCGTAGCCCCAATAGAGTGAGGCTTCGCCCAGCTTGCCTTGCAAGAAAGTGAGGGCGAGATAGAGCGCGAACGGCGCCACTCGCACTGCGGTTGGATTTTGAGCCCAAGAGGACAGCATCCGAAGCGCGGGGATCGTTTAAGGCAGGAACAGGATCTTGTGCTGCCCGCGGATTTCGAGATAGACGGCTTGCCGCTCGATGCGAATGACTTTGGCGCCTTCCACGGTATCCCCCAGGAAAACAGTCATGCCGTTGATGCTCGCGGAAGGCCGGGCCAGCCGGTAAAAGATGCCTTGAAGCTTCAGCGCGGGCCATTCGACAGGTTCCGAGGGTGTTTGAGCCACCGAGGTCGAGGGTTGCGTCGCAGCGTTGGCCGGGCGGGCGGGGGGCGTGGACGGAGTCGCAGGGGCGGTGGGCGGGGATGCTGTGGCGGCGCCGGAAGTGGTCGAAACAGGCGGGGGAGAAGTGGCTTCCGATTTTGGCGGGGTGGAAACTTCGACGGGTTTCGTGGCCGCGGTCCTCTGAGCGGGTTCAGAAGTTGGGGGGACAGAAATTTTCGTTGCCGGGCTGCCTTCATTTGCCGTGGCCGTGGGCTGAGGAGGTTTGGCCGGGGGAGCTACCGGGGTGGTTTCGACGGAAGCCTGCGCGGCCGCCACAAGTGTGGTGCGTGTGACCAGATTGGTCTCCACCTGGACGGGTTGACGGGGGGTGGTGGCTACTTTGGCGGCGGCGGGCAGAGTGGCGGGGTTGGCAGTAGGCACGGGAGCCGAGGTCGGGGAAACTGTTGCGGAGCCGGGTGCTGTGGTGGGGTCATTACGAAGCGAGGCGGCGGGCGGGGTCGATGGGGTCGGGGTTTTAGCCGAGGCTTGCTGGGTGCGTTTCGAGACGTTCCATCCGTAGTAGAGCAGGCCGCTGGCGGCGATGAGGCAGACGACGATGACGACGGGAATCAGCCAGACGGGGAGTCCACGCAGGCCGTTGGCGGAGACAGGCTCGAGGTTGACCCCAAGCGGGCGTTCGGGCGGTTTTTGCGCTTGGGCTTGTTTGGCGCGTTTGAGAGCGTCGTTGATGAGGCTCATGAGTCGAGTTTCCCTTCAAGTTCGCGAATTGCCAACCCGGCAGTGCGGTAATCGATGCGATCCGTCTGGCGGACGAAACCGGCAAGCAGACATTTGTCACAGAGCGCGTTGACCAGCCTGGGAATGCCTCCGCTGTAGCGGTGAATGCGCCAGAGCGCGGGGGCGGAAAAGTAGGGTGCTCCTCTGGCTCCGGAGACTTGGAGCCGATGGTGGATGTATTGCCCCAGTTCCGCGAATCTCAAGGGGCGAGGGTGATATCGCACGGTAATGCGCTGCCGCAACTGACGAAGCCGGTGATCGTCGAGCCGGTCCCTCAGCTCGGGCTGGCCCATGAGCACGATCTGCAGGAGTTTCCGATCGTCCGTTTTCAGATTCGACAGCAGCCTGACTTGTTCCAGCAAGTCGTTGGTCAGGTCCTGCGATTCGTCGATGATGAGGACGGCGTCGCGATTCTGGTGGGCGTGTTCAAGGAGGAATTCGTTGATGGCGGCGACCGTCTCCAGGCGGTCCATGCCTTTGACTTTGAGCCCGAACTCCATGGCGATGGCCTTCATGAGCTGGTCGGCGTCCAGCACGGGATTCAGGATCAAGGCGGTGGAGAAGCGGTCTCCGAGCTGTTCGAGCAAAGCGCGGCAGAGTGTGGTCTTGCCCGCGCCGACCTCGCCGGTGAGCTGGACGAAGCCCTTGCGCTCGCGAATGCCGTAGAGGAGGTGATTGAAGGCTTCGCGATGTTTGGCGCTAAAAAAAAGGAAGCGCGGGTTTGGGGTGATGTCGAATGGCGGCTCCTTGAGTCCGTAGTATTCGAGATACACGGGCGAATTAAGCCCGAGGGCGGAACCGAAGAAAAGGAAAACCGTCGAAGGGCCCTGAATCATGGCTGGGCCGCTGCCGGCCCGGGAGTGATTCAGGTTCCGGCCCGGTGCATTCCGAAGTTGGCTGTCGTGTGGCGCAGGCTGCCCAGCCTGCCGTATCGCCGACGGCCAGTCGGCCTGGCGGGTGAAGAACGAAGCCCTTCCATGCTCTCCACGCACCCGGTTCCCTTCGTCGCCCCGCAGGCTGGGCCGCCTGCCCAACGGCAGACAGGGCTGTCTGCGTTACCACGACAACCCGGTCACCGGCAAATTGCGGATGCACGGGTTCGGTCCAAGATCGAGCATTGAACCTTGAAAGTTGGAGGGGGTCTCGAAACACTGGATTGCAATGAATCGCATTGCGGGGCGTTTCGAGGCGCTCAAACAGCGGAAGCAAAAAGGATTGATCGTGTACATTGGGGCGGGCGATCCCCATTTAGCCGCCACCCGGGACTTGGCGTGGGGCTTTGACGAGGCGGGGGTGGACGTGCTGGAGCTGGGTGTTCCCTTCAGCGATCCTCTCGCCGACGGCATTGTCAATCAACTGGCGGCGCAACGTGGGTTGTCCTCGGGTGCGACTCCACCCAAGGTTCTGGCGACCGTCGCGGAGATTCGACGGCGATCGCAGATCCCGATCGTGCTCTACATCTACTACAACCTGCTGCATCGGGTGGGATTGGAGAAGTTCATTCGCGACGCGGCCGCCGCGGGTGTGGACGGATTGCTGGTGCTGGATTTGCCGCCGGAGGAATCCGAAAATTACGAGACCTTGATGGAAACGCACGGACTCTGCCGGATTTATTTGGTCGCGCCGACGACTCCGGAGGAACGCATCAGTCTGATTGTGCGGCGGGCCACGGGATTCGTGTATTATGTTTCCCGGGAAGGCGTCACCGGCATGAGGGACACCATTGCGGACACGATTCCGGCGAGGGCGGCGCTCATTCGCGCCCACACGGCGCTTCCGCTGGCGATTGGATTTGGGATTTCGAATCCTGATCAAGCGCGGCAGGTGGCGGCCTATGGGGATGCCATCGTGGTTGGGAGCGCGATTGTAAACCGCATTGCCGAGCTTGGCGATACGCCCGCATTGGTGCCCACGGTGGCGGGTTGGGTGCGCACCCTGGCCCAAGCCATCCGTGAATAATCGATTTTGAATATGGCCACGAAGAAGTCATCCCAAAGTAAACGGGGCGCCGTCCCGTCGGCGACCGGGTCGAACCGCTTCGTCATCATCATGGCGGGCGGGCGCGGCGAGCGCTTTTGGCCTGTGAGCCGGGAGAAATCTCCCAAACAGTTGGTGAAGATGCTCGGGGAGGAGAGCTTGCTGCAACAGGCGGTCCGGCGGGTTCTGCCTTTGGTGCCGGAGAAGAACATTCTGGTGATCACCCAGGAAGCTCAAGTCGCCGAGACGAGGAAGCAGTTGCCGAAGATTCCCAAGGACAACATCGTCGCCGAGCCGGTGGGACGCGACACCTGCGCGGCGGTGACCTTGGGCGCGGCGATCGTGGGGGCGCGCTGCACGACGGCCGTTATGGCGGTCCTTCCGGCGGACCACGTCATCCCGGACGAAAAGGATTTTCAGAAGGTCCTGGCTGATTGTTTCGATTTGGCCGGCCGGGGCCAGGTGATCGTCACCATTGGAATCCCGCCCACGGAGCCGGCCACAGGTTATGGCTACATTCAGTTCGGAAATCCTTTACCCGCGCCGCATGGGGCCAAGCCCTACAAGACGCATTTTCACAAGGCCGAGCGGTTTGTGGAGAAACCGGTCTACGAGAAGGCGGTGGAGTATGTCCAGAGCGGCCAGTATCGCTGGAACGCGGGGATGTTTGTCTGGTCGTTTGTCACGATTACCGAGGGATTGGCGAAGCATCAACCGGAAATGGCGGAAGCCTGCCGCCGATGGTTCGCGGCGGCCTCCCAGGGCAAGCTGGCCAAAGTGCTGGCCAAGGAATATCCGGAGATCAAGCGGATCTCCATCGATTACGCGTTGATGGAGCGAGCGCAGAACGTGGTGGTGGCGGACGGTTCGTTTGGGTGGGACGACTTGGGCGCCTGGAACGCGCTGTCCCGCCACCTGAAGTCCGACGCGGAAGGAAACTGCGCCCAAGCGGATTTTCTGCATGTGGACGCGGCCCGCAATTTGGTCATCGATGCCCGGACTTCGAAGCGCGGGCCCATCGCCTTGGTGGGTTTGCGGGACGCGATCGTGGTGCAGACGGACGACGCGTTGCTGGTGATGCACAAATCCCAGGCGCAAAAAGTGAAGGAGCTTGTGAAGCGGTTGGGGGAGGACCCCAAACGGAAGCATTTGCTTTAGGAAAGGAGATATTTGTGGCCTGCCCGGCTGCCCTCAATTGAGGGTCGATAGGTTCGAATCCCCGGCGCCAGGGCAGGAGGCGCCTCAGTTGGCAGTGGACGATTTCTAACCCCTCCCGCGCAGATGTCTTGGTTGAAGGCAAGACCGAGGACACGTGGACAGCCTGAGGAAAAGGATCGTCGTCAAACCTGATCCGGAGATAGGGGCCGATGTCCGTATTATCGGGCTGAGGTTAAGTTCGAAGGTCACGGTTTCTCCACTTTGCCGAACCCTGAAGGTCTTGGCACGAGGGTTGCGACAGTGGGAGATGAGAAAGATGAAAATCTATCAGCATCCCGGAAGTCATCGAAAAGCAAGAGG
This sequence comes from Verrucomicrobiota bacterium, assembly GCA_016871495.1. NCBI lineage: Bacteria > Pseudomonadati > Verrucomicrobiota > Verrucomicrobiota bacterium. The sequence goes on from VHDF01000010.1 coordinate 19,313, forward strand.
GGGCTTTTCCATCGTGGAAGCCCTGACCGCGGTGAGCATTATTGGAGTGACGTTCACTTCGCTCTACACGGGACTCGCCAGCGGGTTTGCGGTGATTCAGTTGGCGCGCGAAAACCTTCGTGCGACGCAAATTCTTCAAAAGAAGTTCGAGACCTTGCGTCTCTACACGTGGGAGCAAATCAACTCAAACGGTTTCATTCCGACCAACTTCACCGCCTACTACTACCCGACGACAAACATCCACGAGTCACAGGGGATCACTTACACGGGAACGGTGTCGATCGCGAATTCGGGGTGGTCTGAAAGTTATGCGACCAATCTCAAGATCGTTCAGGTGGAGGTGGAGTGGGATTCGGGTTCGCAGAGGCGAACCCGATCGATGGAGACGCTGGTCGGACGCAAGGGATTGCAAGCTTACGTGTATTGAAAGGGAGTTTCCTATGAGGATTGATCGAACGAAGACGACACGATCTGCCGCAGGCCTCTCGATTGTTGAGATGCTGATCGGGCTGGGGATCGGAGGAATGGCCATGGTCGCGATGTGCGCCGCGACGTTTTACAGTGGTCGGAGTTTTGCGGCGCTTTCCAACTATGCGGAATTGGACGGGGACAGCCGGAATGCCCTCGACACCTTGACCCGTGAGGTGAGGCAGGCCAACTACCTCAGTTCGGGCACGACGAACCGGCTGGAGTTTAACGATTCCGACGGCCAGCCCCTGGTGTATGAGTATTTCCCGCTCAGCAAGCAACTGTTGCGATCGAAGTCCGGCACCAGCACGGTGCTGCTTCGCGAATGCGATCATCTCAGTTTTAGCCTCTTCCAGCGCAATCCGGTCGGCGGAACCTACGACCAGTACCCTTCGGCGACCGCGACCAACGCCAAGGTGGTGCAAGTGACGTGGACTTGTTCCCGCAAAATTTTTGGCAGCACGGCGAACACGGAAAGCGTGCAGTCCGCCAAGATCGTGATTCGCAAACAGTAGATTCACTACCGAAAGCATTATGAAAACGCGTCGATTCGCGCCCCAATCTGCCCAAGCTGGCGGAGCCCTGGTCTACACCCTGGTTTCCTCTGCGGTGCTTGGAGTTTCCATGGCCAGTTATCTCGGCCTGGTCTCCACTCAGAACCAGTCCGTCATGAGATCCATAGCATGGAACCATGCCGTTGGAGTGCTTGAGGGAGGAGTTGAAGAGGCGCTGATGCATCTCAATCAAAACCACGCCAGCTCGCTCGCTTCACAGGGGTGGACCACTCAGTCCAGCCTTGATCTCGGCGTCACGAACTTGACGGGCACTTTTTACGTGAAGGAGCGATCGCACGACGAGGTGCGTTATCGGGTCGCAATCTCATCCGGCAGTGCGCCAACCATCTATTCGCAAGGCTGGGTGCGGGTGCCTTCTTCGACCAACGAAGTGTTCCGTGTGGTGCGGGTCACGACCCTGAGCGACGGGATGTGGATGAAGGCGATGGTCGCGAAAGAGCAGATCGACATGAACGGCCAGAATGTGATGACCGACAGTTTCGATTCCTCGAATCCACTTTACAGCACCGGCGGGCAATACGATCCCCTCAAGGCTCGCGACAATGGTGACGTGGCGACGAATGGAGGGATCGAGGGGATTCTCACTGTCGGGAACGCCGATATCTACGGGCGCGCCAGCACCGGACCCGGAGGGACCGTGTCCCTCGGTCCCGGCGGCGGCATTGGCAGCCGAGCCTGGCGAACCTCGAATAATGGCGTTTAGCCGGGCTGGCCCGACGACGATATGAACGTGCAATTTCGGGATGTGACGGCGCCTTATGCCAGCGGCTTGACCATGGCGCCGGCCACGGTGGGTGGAACCAATTACACCTATTATCTCAATGGGGGCGACTATTATCGCAGCGAACTCTCCCTGAATGGAACCAAGGTGATGCTGGTGACCAACCACTGCCGGCTTTACATTCCAGGCGATGTTGCTTTGACGGGCAACGCGTTGATCCGGATCGCGCCGAACTCGAGTTTGAAGGTCTACGTGGGCGGTTCCGCCTCCTTCGGTGGCAATGGCATCATCAATCAGTCCGGCTGCGCCACCAATCTCTACTATTACGGATTGCCTTCCAACACGAGCTTGTCGATCTCCGGCAACGGAGCCTTTATCGGCGCGATCTACGCTCCGAGCGCCGCCTTTGTCATGAATGGGGGTGGAAGCAGCAGCACCAACGATTTCATCGGCGCCAGTGTGTCGAAGACCGTTCGCATGAACGGACACTTCAACTTCCACTACGATGAATTGTTGGGGCGGGTAGGACCCTCCACGGGATTCGATGTCACGTCGTGGAACGAACTTTGAGCCGCGATTCCTCTGCTTCCATCGCCCGGCGCATGGCTTCCAAGAGCGTGCTTTCGCTGTCAGGGTTGACCCAGCACCAATCGGTCAGATTCGAGTCCCCTTCCTCCCAATGTCGTCTCGTGGGGACGTAGCCGGTGGCGCCATCGCCGTAACCCGCCACGCAAACGAACCGGTCGGGACGCAAACGCTGGGCCGCGAGTTGAAACTCGACGTAGGTTTCCCCCGGGAGCAGCAGCAGCATGGCGGCTCCGAGGTCCAGGCAGGGCACCTGGATGGGCCGGCCCCGTTTCACGCGTTCTTGCCAGCTCAGGCCCATGGCGGCCAGACACTGCTGAAAGGGGGCGTGGCCGGGACTCAGCTTGGCCTCAAGTTCCAGGCGTGAGAAACCGGTGCTATCGCGCGGCGTGAATGGCACCGGTTCGGTCCGCAATCGCCAGCGCGACACCGGATATCGCTCGGTCGTGTTCCAGGCGGCGCGCATTGCTTCTCCGAGCCGGTCGGCGAGTTTCGGGCGATTCTCTCGCGACCCGTCGTTGTATTTTCCAGCGGTGACATTCCCGGAACACCCGGACGCGTAGAGTTGAAACACGGAGGGATTCTCGCGCTGGCGCCGTCGGCGTGCGAGGCCTGGAAAATCGGCTGAAACTTCCCCCTGCCCGTAATAACTCATGGGATGCACCGCGTAGAAACTCAAAGCCGCCAACGGCGTCTCGTCATCCCAGAAACTCAAGCAACGCAGCCACGGATCGATCAATCCTTCCTCTGCTTGGATGGCAAACGCATTCCGAGTGGCGCTGGTCCGGTCGAATCGAACGGCGCCGTCGGGCATGGTGTAGCGTCGATTGGAGGCAAGTCGTTCCACCTTCGCGATTCCCGTGCCCACATGGCTGACGCGACGGCGTTGAGCCATGGCGCTGGACAGAACCGACGCGGTCTGCCGGACCGCTTGCTCGTGGAAAACGGGATCGCAGATCGAACCCGCCAGTCCACGCGATCGGAGGAGGGATTCGGCGGCGAGGTCCGCGATCGGAGCGTCGTGCTGATGGATGGTGGAGAGGAGGACTCGTTCGGGGGTTGTGCCGGCGGCCGAGGCCAGCCTTTGCTGCCAGAGCGTGTAGGCGTCGTTGCGGATTTCGCACCAATCGACCGAGACGAACACGACCGGTCTTCCGGAGCCGCACAGCACGATGCCACGGGCCTCGAGCGGATCCGCGACGGATTTCGAGACCCAAGCGCCGCCCATCATTCCATGGCCAAGCGGCACGGTGACTTCGGTTGAGAACGCCGCGAGGCTGAGGCCTCCCGACCGGCGGGCTACACAACCGGGAGCGGCGCCCAATCCGGCGGCTGCCATGGCGGCCAGTGCCCTGCGACGAGAGATGCGGGGGGGCGAGCGCATCGGTCAAGGTGGGTTGGACGGGGAGGAGGGAGCCTCCGCGCGAGTGCTCCGGCGATACGCTGAGACGCGCCGGACCCCTTCGGCCAGTTGGGCGGGAGTCATCGTGGCCACTGTTTCTTTGACGGCCGCTTCGGCGTCCTGATCGCCCTGTTGAGCGGCGAGCGAAAGCCAGAAATAGGCGCTGACCAAGTCTTGATCGATTCCATCGCCCTTGGCGAGCGCGGTGCCGAGATTGAAGCGGGCGCCGGGGTGGCCTTGATCCGCGGCGCGTCGGTACCATGTCAACGCCTCATTGCGGTTGGTTTCGCCGGCGCCGCCGTGAAAAAGGAGCACCCCGAGATTCACCTGAGATTTGACATGTCCTCGATCGGCGGCCACTCGGAAGGCGCGAGCGGCGCCCGCCGGGTCCGGTTGGTTTCTGATTCCCCGCAGCCGGATGACTCCGAGTTGGTAGGCGGCCTCGGCGTGGCCTTGGGCGGATGCCTTTTCAAGCCATCCGGCGGCCTCCTCCAGCGGCGCTTCCCCCTGGGAGACGAGAAGAGCGCTGAGTTTGAACTGAGCCTCGGCAAAGCCCTGTTCTGCAGACTGCCGCAACCAGCGGGTTGCCGCGGCTTGGTTGCTGGCCACCCCTGTCCCATGCAGGTAGAACACGCCGAGATTGTGTTGCGCCGCGGGGAGGCCAGCCTCGGCGCTCGCTTGAATTTGTTGCAGGGCGTTGCTGCGTTCGGTGGCCGAAGCCGACTTCAACATTCGCATGGCCCGCAGAAAAGCGGCTTCCCGGTCCGCGATCCCGAGGGCCGGCGGCAGAGTGGAAACCGCGGCCGGCGGATCCGTGGGGAGCGCCGCGACAGGAGGGGGGGCAGCGGCTTTCGGCGGTGTGACTTCCACGATCGTGGGCGGTGCAGTTGTGACTGCGACGTTGGGATCGGGAGCGATCGGGATGGATGCGGGAGGAGGGACCGGGTTCGTCGAAGTGGCTAGGGATAGAGAATTCGACGTGTTCCGGGAGGTTGGCTTCGGGGGGGAGTCTGATTTGTCGGAGCAAGACACGGCCAGAAGGAGCAGCCCGCAAGCAGCGCCGGCGAGTCGCCGGCTGAGAGATTTGACCGGGCGCTCAGGCCCTGGCGTGGGCTTGCATGAAAGCATAGAAAAACACTGAATCATCGATGCGAGCAAGGAAGTCAAATTCCTGGTGGAGCGCTTCGACTGTGGTCTGGGAAACGAGCTTCCGCTCCAGGAGTGGACGCGAAGCGCTGAGCAGAAGGTCTCTCCAGTACTGAAAGATTGCGGTGCGGGAGGCAGGATGGCGAGCGTCGAACAAGAGGGGGCGTGGTTCCACTTGGATGTCGGAGAATCCGGCTTGCAGAAGGAGATGGCCGAGTTTCACCCCCACGCAGGGGTCGCCGCCGATCTCTTCCTGCAGTGTGTTATAGGCTTTCCAGTAGGCTTGCAGATGGGGCTGGGTTGGATGAATGAAGAGTCCTGAGTTCCAAACCTCCGTGAGGATGACGGTTCCACCCGGGGCCAAAACCCTTCTGGTCTCCCGCAGCATGGCCAGAGGATCCGCGACGTGCTCCAGGACCCAAATGAACCAGGCGCCGTCGAAGTGTTGGTCCGGAAATTCGAGATGGCCGGCGTCCATCTGGACGAACTCGACGCGGGTATGAAATGCGGGCCGGGCTGAGAAATAGGGCCGGGCGCGATTCAGCTGGGCGGGTTCGCGGTCGATGGCGGTGATCTTGAGTTCGGGATAACGTTCCAGGAGGAGTTCGGTCTGGGCGCCGGTGCCGCAACCGACTTCGAGCAGTCTGCGCACGCCGTTCAAGCGGACGCGTTCGAAGACATAAGGAGCCAGAAATCGCGCTTGCTGCCAGAGCCGGTCTTGTTCGGCGGAATCGAATCCGTGGAGATACGGCGTGGACTCGCTCATCGCACTGGTTTGGGGACCCATCGGTGAGGGGCGACGTCAGGGACCACGCGGACGTCGGTGGTGAACTTGAACGGCTGAGTTTCGTTGGGGAAGGTCAACTCGACAAAGTAAGCGGTGAAGCCGGATTCGGGCTTGGCCACTTTGGCGGCATAGCTTCCGTTGCCCTGATCGCTGAGGGGTTGGCTCTGGTAAAGGGGACCCAGCGTGTCGAGGCGGAAGTCACGAGCTTTGGGGTTGGTGGCCGTCCAAAGCTTCACTTCTGAAGGTCGCGTCTGGGTCCGAACCTTGACTTCCCCGGCGCGCGGATGATTCCAGGTGAATTGGGGGAGGGGACGGTTGTAGATCACCGCGTCGTAGCAGGCCAGCAGGGTGAGGAGCGCGTCCGTGTTTTTCAGTCCGTGATCGGAGTTGGGCACGTAGCGGAGGTATTTGGTGCCCGGCAGGTCGTCGAAGTAGAAGCGGGCCGAGTCCGGCAGGAAGAACTGGTCTCCGGCGGAATTGACGATGAATTTGGGCATGGTCAGCCGGTCGCGATACTCGTAAGGCTCCTCGATTTTCAGCAACGCTTTCATCTCCGGCGTGCCCATCCAGTTCATGATGCCTTGGGCTTCGTAGTCGCCCACGGCGGGGGCCCAAAAGCCGTACGAGGCGTAATGGTGTTGCATCGAGGGTTCCATGTTGAGCACGTCGATGACGAACGGGATGACGCCCACAACGCGTTTGTCCACGGCCGCAGCGGTCCAGGTCGTCCAGCCGCGCTTCGAGCCCCCCGCGATGACGAAACCGTCGATTTGGACACCTCCCCCTTCGGCTGTGGCGCAGTATTCGCTGACGGCATCCATCGCTCGAACCGCGCTTTTCGTCATCGGGAGACGGGCCGGCCATTTTTCGTCACCGGTTCGGAGAAACTTGTCCCACGTGTAAGCGATCATGGAGTCCTCGCTGCGTTTTTCGGTTTCCCCGGCGAACACGAGCGGTTGGTTCGGCACCATGCGGAGTTGGGCGGTGACGGATTTCGTGCGCAACGCGATCTGCGCGATTTTTTCGTCGGGAGACTTGGGAGGGTTGGGTCCGTTCCCGCCTCCTTCGATGAAGAGCAGCGCCTTCTGGCTTTTCACCTCCGCGGGTTGAATGATGGTCAGCCAATGCTTCCACTCCGGACGATCGACTTCATTGGTTGTGAGCCAGGTTTGAGACGTCATCTCCAGCACGTGGGCTTTGAACCCCGGGCCCTCGTGGGTTTTGACCCGTTGATGACGGTAGGAAGCGTCGGGTGTTCGGACGTAGCGGTCCAAGGCCGTTTCACTGGATCGATAAGGGGTTTTCGAGGCGGCCGCAAGGTGCGGGCTGGAGCACGCGACGAGGGCTGCGAACAGGGCCAATCCGCGAATGGAATTCGGGAGGCGGCGGGGCAAGGTAAGTTTCATGATGGTCTTGTATCGCATTCCTGCCTCACCGATTTCAAGCGGCGGCCGGGCTTGCGTTCGCCCGCATTAACTCGTGGGGGCGGTTGCAGGTGTCAATGCAAAAGGTCGAATGCGCACGGCCCGGCGCCGGACGCTCATCACGCAGGGCAGCACCCCTGCAAAGTCTCCGTCGATCTGGAGCGGGACACGCTCCTGCGAGACCGGATCCAGCCGGATCTCGGGCGAAGCAGCTTGCCAGGCTGGCGGAGGGGCGGAGGGGTCTGATGCGTGAAGCCATTGTGCCAACCGGAGCGCTTTCGACCATGTCGTTCTGGGCCATCCGTAAAGGTGGATGAGGCCGTCGTCGAGTTCGGCGGTGGGGAACAGGCGGCGATCACCCGCGAATCGTTTGCCTTTGCCCACAAAAAGCTGGTCCAATTCCGCGCTGATTCCCGAGGCGGATTGGATTCGAAAGCGTCCTCGCTTTTCGGTCAGGGCTTGGCAGGCCGACCAGGCATAGGCGTACCGCCCGATCCTTTGTTTGAGCTTGTAACTCGCGATTTCCACTGCGCGGGCATCCAGTCCGGCGCCTCCGAGTTGCAGCATCCAGAGGGCTGGGTTCCTCGTCGGGTCTGGAAACTGAATCTCGACGAGATCGACCCAGCGGTCGTTGGAGGCATCGTCCAGATCCGGCGGTAAACGGGGTACGGCTGCCAGGCCGAGTTCGAGGGCATAGACATTGACGGTGCCAAAGGGGAGGATGCTGAGCGCGGTGTTGGAGGGGTTGGCGCCTGCCCGCATGAATCCGGTGACGACTTCGCGGATTGTGCCGTCACCGCCTGCGGCGATGACCCAACGGCATCCTTCGTTGACGGCCTGGCTGGCGAGGCGAGTCGCATCGCCGGCGCCTTGGGTTGGCTGGATAAGGAGGCCGGGTTGGGCCTGCCAGCGGGCCAAGTGTCGTCCGGCGCGTCCTCCTTGAGCCGAAGGGTTGAAAATCACGCGGACCGGCATCATTTAGCCCGGAAATTTCATACTTGTTCCGCGACCGGGAATTTCCGGGCTAGGGAAACCGCGCCCTGGTTGCCCGAAACGCTTCCTTTTCGATGGGTCCGAAGAAGAACTTCCTTTCACAGGATGTGGAATGAGAAAAGCATGAGTTGATTGAAGAGGGGCGCGGTTTGATCTAACCCGCATTGCTGAAACTCGATGGTGAGCGCTTCTCGTTCAAGCCGAGTGTGAAATATGCGGGTTAGACGATGCGGGCCAGGGTTGGAAAGAAAAGGAAAAAACCGATGGGTATTCAACCTGCCGTGTATCCCGATGTTGTTGGTAGGGCGGGCCTGTCCCAGCCCGCCGCCCACGGGATGCAAAACATCATGCTCCGGCGGCGCGCCGGGACGGACGCGCCCTACCTGCATCACCGGCAACATCGGGATGCACCGTTCAACCTGGCAACGGCAATTCAGTAACGATCTCTCGCAAGATCTTGGCGGCAAAAGCCTTTTTCAAGTTTCGATGGTTCACCCGGAGGATCCGCCTCAACTTTTGGCAGGCCTTTGACGCTCAGACTTTTGCGCATCTCGACGCTGCTGAATTTCCGGTTCGAGACTACAGAGAACCGGTGGCCTGCGGAAACACAGACCACCGGGTTTTCTTAGAAGAGCGTGGCCCGAGGGCCACACCAAGGTGGGATTACGGATTTGCCTTTTTGCCTCCACCATGATGATGGAGACGGTGGGCTTCTAACTCATTCCGTTTTCCGAAATGCGCCAGTTTTTCCATGGTTCATCATAAAGCATTAACTGTGCCATGGCCTTTCCAAGGTGTGGAATGGGGCTAAATCGTCGAATTTGACCTAAAAGGGCTCGGAATCAGACAGGAGTGTCCTAAAACGGAACACTCAGGCGCTTCTCAAAACCTCAAAAGAATCAAGAATTGGAAGTTCCTTCCTCCTCATGAGTTGGATGCGAGACAATCCATTCCCTCACCAGGATTGGGCGGGGCTCATTCTGGGTCAATCTGACGCGAGGAGGAGTTGAAGGGCAGCCGACTTTCGCTCGGCAATTTGGGCCAGCCATTTTGAGGTGTAGCTCAACGTGGTGTAAACCTCTTGCAACTGTTGCAGTTGCATGGGGGTGGTTGAGGGAGGGAAATCGGGTGGCCACTGGGCGTCTAAATCTTGGAGGGACTGCAATGCGAGGGTTTGGATTTCGACGATTCGTTGATTCATGCTGTCCAATCTGTCCTGAGTTTCTTGCACCTTCGAGAACAGCCGCACTTTGAGCAGTGGTGAGGTATTCTTGGGGACGCTGACCAGAGCCAGATCGGTCTCGCGGAGAATTCCGGCAAGTTCGAAGTAGAGGTCGGTGAGATTGGCCGGGGGGTTCTTCTGAAGGGGAATGCCCAGAAGGTCGAGCAGGTGTCGAAGCCTGGAGGACGGTTCCGAGAGGGTCTTGAACGCCGCATTGAGTTTTGCGGCGGCTTCGTCGGCTTGGCCTTCGGGGCCATCGAGACCCTGTCGATCCGGGTGAGCTCTCGAGATGCGTTGGAAGTAAGCTTCTTTGATCGACGCCGGATCCAAGGCTGGACGCATGGGGAGTCCCAGGGTGAAGAACCTGTTTTCGATCGGGGGGGCGTTATGGATGGGGGAGGTCAAAATGGGGTGGTGGGTGGTGGGAAGCAGGCAAGATGGGTGCTCCCAGGGGATTTTTCGATTGAAAGCCGGGTCATTTCCAAGGCCAAAATACGTCTTGCAGCGTCCAGGGTCGGTACCTATAGTTCGCGCTCTTTTATTATCGAGTTATGCGAAGACCCAAAGGCGTCAAGACCCGTAAGGCGGTGGCCAAGCGCTTCAAAATCACCGCGACGGGCAAAGTATTGCGCTCCCGCGCCGGGCGCCGCCATCTTCTTTCCACCAAGAACGCCAAGCGCCGCCGCAGTTTGGGCGAAATGAAGGTGGTGGATCCGACGGATGCTTATCGGATCAAGCAGAACCTCCCGTTCAGTCATTGATTTCGAGAAGCCTTTTTCAACTTCGACTTTTTGACATCCCATGCGAGTTACTAACGCCCCCGCTTCTTGGAAGCGACGCAAACGAGTCATCCGGGCCGCCAAAGGCTTCCGGATGCGTCGCTCGAAACTTTACCGATACGCTTCCGACGCGGTCGATCATGGACGGCAATACGCTTACCGGGATCGCCGGGCGAAGAAGCGCACGTTTCGCGCGCTCTGGCAAATCCGCATCAACGCGGCAGCCCGCGCCGCGGGCATCACTTACAGCCGGCTCATTGAAGGGTTGAAGGCCGCTCAAGTGGCTTTGGATCGCAAGATCGTGGCGGATCTCGCGGCGACCGATGCGGCGGCTTTTGGCGAGCTGGTGCGCGTCGCCCAGGAAGCGCTTCGGACCAAAGCGGCCAAGGCCTGACCGAAATTCCTTTTCGCCCCCACATGGGGTTGCGGCGACGCGGGCGTCCGGATGAGACCGGGCGCCCGCGTTTCTTTTGCCCGGGCGATCATTGACCCGATGTTTATGAGCCTTTTTCAGGAAATTGAAACGATCCGCGAGCAGGCGGAGCACGAACTCGGCGCGGCCCCCACGCCGGCGGCCTTGGAGCAGTGCAAAGGCAAATGGATCGGACCTTCCGGCCGCTTGACTTCCCTGATGAAGGGGTTGGGCGGGCTGGCCAAGGAGGAACGGCCGGCGGCGGGCAAGGCCTTCAATGCCGCCAAAGAAAAACTCGAAGCCTTGCTTGCGGCCCGTCGCGCCGAACTCGAGACGCAGGCCGCGATGCCCAAGCATCCTTCGGACTTCAGCCTCCCCGGGCGCCGCCGATCGTTGGGACGTCCGCATCCCTTGACGCAGATCACGGACGACATCGTCCGCGCTTTTCGCAAGATTGGGTTTGTGGTGGCGGACGGTCCTGAGATTGAGGACGACTATCATTGTTTCGATTCCTTGAACACCCCGGCGGATCACCCGGCTCGGGACGCGCAAGACACGTTCTATGTGGCGGGAGGTGCGCCCGGGGGCAAGCCGCCGCTGTTGCGCACCCACACCTCGTCGGTGCAGATCCGGGTCATGGAGAAGCAGCCTCCGCCGGTGCGCATCATTGCGCCCGGGCGCGTTTACCGGCGGGACCATGCTGACGCCACGCACAATCCGACCTTTCACCAAATCGAAGGGCTCTACGTCGATCGCGGTGTCACCGTGGGGGACTTGAAGGGCACGGTGGAGTTTGTGTTCAAGGAAGTGCTGGGTTCGGAAGTGAAGCTGCGTTTTCGTCCGCATTATTTCAGCTATACTGAGCCGAGCTTCGAAATCGACTTTAGCAACGCGCTGGTGAGGAAGCTCGGCAAGGATTGGCTGGAAATCGCCGGGTGCGGCATGGTGCATCCGCAAGTGTTCCGGAACGTGGGTTACGACCCCGAAGTCTGGAGCGGCTGGGCGTTTGGTTTCGGCATTGAACGCCTGGCCATGTTGCGCTTCGGGGTGACGGATATCCGCCTGTTTTACGAAAATGACGTTCGCTTTCTGCGCCAATTCTGAGATTTCGATGATGTCCTTCGCCAAGCTTTTTTCCCGGATGTGGCCGCCCGTCGCGCGGGCGCGCGGGTTGACCGCCTGCAGTTGCGCCGTGTGGGCGATGGCGTGGGCCAGTGTGAATCTGGAAGCGGCGGGACCGGTGCGCGCCAAGAACGTGTTTCTTGTCACGACCGATGGATTGCGCTGGCAGGAACTTTTTGAAGGGGCCGAACGGCCCTTGATCGACGCGGAGGTGGGGCGGGTCAAAAACACCAATCAAGTTTTGAAAGCCTTCTGGCGCGAGACGGAGACCGCGCGTCGAGAAGCCTTGCTCCCTTTCTTTTGGGGAACCCTGGCGCCGCGCGGCCAGGTTTGGGGCAATCCCAAGCGCCAGAGCCACGTGCGCGTGACCAACGGACACAACTTTTCTTATCCCGGCTACAACGAGTTCCTCACCGGAGCTCCGGACAGCCGCATTGATTCAAACGATGCCAAGCCCAACCCGAACCTGAACGTCTTCCAGTGGCTGAACACTCAGCCCGGATTTCGCGGGCGCCAATTCGCGGCCGTCAGTTGGGGCGTGATTCCTTGGGTCCTGAACGCGGGTCAAACGGGGATCCCGGTCTGGAGCGCGTTCCCGTTGCCGCCGGGGGCCAAGCCGCTTCCGGTATCCGCCGAGTTCCAGGAGTTGGTGGATCGAGTCACGCCGATTTGGGGGGATGTTTCACTCGACACGTTTTGCGCGGCGGTCGCGAAGAAAGCCGTGCGGGATCGGAAACCTCGCGCGGGATACATCGCCCTGGGGGAGACGGACGACTGGGCGCACGATGGGCGTTATGACCTGTATCTCGAATCCGCCAGGCGTTTCGATCGCTTCCTGCAGGAATTCTGGGAGCTCCTGCAATCGATGCCGTTTTATCGGGATCAAACCGCCTTGATCGTGACGACGGATCACGGGCGCGGTTCGGGTCCTGTGGCTTGGAAGAATCACGGACGCGCCTTGCCCGAGTCGGCGGCCAGTTGGATTGCCGTGATGGGCCCGGGTGTCCCTGCCCTGGGTGAACGTTCGCAACAGACCGCCACCGCGGGGCAGGTGGCGGCGACCGTGGCGGCTTTGGTGGGACACGATTTTGTGGCGGCCTCCCGGCGCGCGGCGCCTCCACTGTCCCTGGGTGAAACACGCTGAGGCAGGGGAAAGGCACGGTTGCCGGCGCATTTGATGACATGAAGATCTCGCTCAATTGGTTGAAAAAATACGTGGAGGTTCCGTGGAACGCCGCGGAATTGGCCGACCGTCTGACCATGCTCGGCGTGGAAGTTGAAGGCGTCCAAACCCTGACCGCAGAGTTCGAGGGCATTGTGGTGGCGGAAGTGTTGACGCGGGATAAGCATCCGAACGCGGACAAGCTTTCTCTCTGCCGTGTTCGTGACGGGGCGGGCGAACGACAGATCGTCTGCGGCGCGCAGAATTTCAAGGCGGGGGACAAGGTTCCGCTGATCCTGCCGGGCAGCGCTCTGCCGCCCAAGCCCGGGGAGAAGGAACCGTTTGTCATCAAGATTGGAAAAATCCGCGGGGTGGAGTCCCAAGGCATGATGTGCTCGCCCCAAGAACTCGGGCTGCCCAACGCCGTGGACGGTCTCTTGATTCTGAAGGGGAACGCGGTCGTGGGTCAGTCTTTCGCGGAATATCTGGGCCGGTCGGGGGGAGACGTCATTTATGATTTAGAAATCACTCCCAACCGGCCCGATCTCAACAGCCATCTGGGCATCGCGCGGGAAATCGCGGCTCTGACCGGCGGTTCCTTGCGCATGCCTTCCACCGCTTTGCCTCCTGCTGCAGAGGACCGAGTTGAGAATCGGGTGGCCGTCCGGTTGGACGCGCCGGAGCTCTGTCCGCGCTACACCGCGAGGGTCATTCGGGGTGTCAAAGTGGGGCCCAGCCCGGAATGGCTGCGCGTGGCCCTGGAGCGGGTGGGGTTGCGGTCCATCAACAATGTGGTCGATGTCACCAATTACGTGTTGATGGAGATGGGCCATCCACTGCATGCGTTCGATCTTCGGCTGGTGGGTAACGACAGCTCCGGCCAGGCGACGGTCGTGGTGCGCCGGGCGGGGGAAGGGGAAGCCTTTGTCACGCTGGACGGGCAGAGGCGGGTCCTGGACGCCGAGATGGTGGTGATTGCCGATTCGCACCGGGCGATCGCGCTCGCGGGAGTGATGGGAGGATTGAACAGTGAAATCCAGGCGGACACTCGGGACGTGTTGATTGAGAGCGCGTGGTTCCTGCCTTCGGCGATTCGCCGCGCCTCGAAGAGGCTTGGCTTGCGGACGGATGCCAGTTACCGGTTTGAGCGGAGCGCCGATTTGGAGGCGTGCGATGAGGCGAGCCGACGGTGCGCCCAACTCATTTTGGAGACTGCGGGGGGCGTTTTGTTGGAAGGTTGTGTCGATGCGCGGCATGGCCGGTCTGAGGTCAAGCGGATCGGACTGCGTCCGCAGCGTGTGGCGCAGGTGTTGGGTGTGGAGATCCCGGAATCGGAGGTCCAGGAATCTCTGGTCCGGCTTGGGCTCAAGCCGGTCGGCGGGTCGGGAGGGCTCCGGGAACTTGAAGTTCCGAGTTGGCGGGTGGATCTGAAGGAGGAGATCGATCTGATTGAGGAAGTCGTGAGGTTGCATGGCGTGGACCGCATTCCGGCCACGCCTCCGCGGGGCGCGGTGGGCGACAATCCTTTTGACGCCCGTTTTGACGAGCTAGATGAAGCTCGCCGATTGCTGACGGGCTTGGGCCTGCACGAAGCGCAGGGGCAGACATTGATTGCGTCGGAGTCCGCATCTTATTGCGTGGAGGAGACTCGTCGCGTGGGGTTGGCGCATCCCTTGAGCAGCGACATGGACGCGTTGCGCCCCAGTTTGCTTCCGGGGCTGCTTGATTCGCTGAAGCACAATCAGTCGAGGCGGGAATCGGATGTGCGGCTGTTTGAGATAGGACGGGTGTTTGTGGGCGGGACCGCGGGCGTGCAAGAGGAACGCCGTGTGGCGATGGTGCTCTCCGGGTTGCGTGAGCGGGGCTTCTGGCAGGGAAGTGGACGGGACGAAACCCTCGACGTGTTCGATTTGAAGGGGGTGGTGGAGGAATTCCTCGAAGGGTTGGGAGTGAAAGGGGTGGTTTTGACGAAGCGCGCGGAAGCGGCGGGACTTTGGGCCGAGTCGGCCGCACTGGCTTTGGGGGGCAAACTCCCGGTGGGCGAATTAGGACAGCTTTCTCCTCAAGCGGCCCGGCGTTGGGATCTCAAAGGGGCGATCTTTCTGGCCGAAATGAATCTCGACTTGCTGCTGGCGCGGCGCCAGCAAGGGCGGTCGTTCAAGCCGCTGCCCCTTTTTCCGGGCATCCGGCGCGATGCCGCTCTGGTGGTGGCGGAATCGATCACCCACGAGGCAATCGTGGCCGCGATCAAGCAAGCCAAGCCGGCTCACTTGGAAAGTGTCGAGATCTTCGATGTTTTCCGGGGCCGGGGCATCCCCGAGGACCACAAGAGTTTGGCGTACGCTTTGCGCTATCGCCACGCGGAGCGGACGTTGACCGACGCCGAGGTCAACGAGGCACATGAAAAAGTGCTGGCGAAATTGAAGGAAGCGGTGCAGGCCGTGATCCGGGCTTGAGAACTAGGCCGGAGTCAGACCCAGTTGCCTCAGCACCGAGACGACGGAGCGCGCTTTGTTGAGCGTGTAGAAGTGGATGCCGGGCACGCCTTCACGGAGGAGTTCGGCGCATTGCCGGGCGGCAAAATCGATGCCGAACTCGAGGGAACCTTCCTCATCGCCCGCCAGGCCGTCCAACGTCTCAACCATCGGCGGAGGGAGTTTGGCGCCGCAAAGAGAGGCGAAGCGCTTGATTTGGGGGCCGTTCAACACGGGAAGAATGCCGGGGACGACCGGGACGGAAACGCCGAGGCGCGTGACGAAATCGCGGAATCGCAAAAAGTCGGCGTTGTCAAAGAACAATTGGGTGAGAACGAAATCCGCACCCGCGTCCACTTTTCCTTTGAGATGCCGCCAATCCGCTTCCCGGCCTTCCGTGCAGGCCACGTGGCCCTCGGGGAATCCGGCGACACCAATGGAAAAATCGCCCTGCCGGCGAATGAACGCCACCAGTTCCGAGGCGTATTCGAATCCGCCCGGGGTCTTGAGGAAAGCGCCGCCGCCTGGCGGGTCGCCCCGCAAAGCGAGCAAGTTTCGAATGCCCAGCGCGCGGGCTTGTTCGATGATGGCGCGAATTTCCTCCGCGGTGTGATTGACGCAAGTGAGGTGGGCGACCGTGGTGAAGTCGTGCAGCCGCTGGAGGCGGTCCACCAGCGAAAGCGTTTTCTCGCGAGTGGATCCTCCCGCGCCATAAGTGACGGAGGCGAAGCGGGCGCCGGCGGCTTTAAACGCGGGCGCGGTTTTTTCGATCAGCGTTTTTTCGCCTTCCTCGGTTTTGGGCGGGAAGAACTCCACAGAGATGACCGGGTTTCCGGAGGGTCCGGAGACCTGATAGAGGTCGCGCACCGTTTGAATCATGGGCGCGAGTATGCCAAGCGACCCGGGCGGATCAATGTTTTGAGCTCAAAAATTGACAAAAGCGGGATGCCTGCTACTTCTCAGCCATGAAACAACTCGCCACCCTCCTCGCTCTGACCATGGCCTCCCTCACTTCGTTCGCCGGATCGATCCATGAAATCCCGGTTAAAGACATTCATGGCAAGTCCACGTCGCTCGCGCCTCACAAGGGAAAGGTGATCCTGGTGGTCAACGTGGCTTCCCAATGCGGATTGACCCCGCAATACAAAGCGCTCGAGTCCATTTACCAGAAGTACAAGGATCAAGGGCTCGTCGTGGCGGGGTTTCCCTGCAATCAGTTCGGGAAGCAGGAACCTGGCACGAACGAAGAAATCCTGAGCTTCTGTTCGAGCAAGTACAACGTGAGCTTTCCCATGTTCGACAAGATCGAGGTCAACGGTCCCAATCGTCATCCGCTGTATCAAGCGCTCGCCGGCAAGGAATCCCCCTTTCCTGGCGACATCAAATGGAACTTCGGGAAGTTTCTCCTCGACCGCCACGGTAAGGTCGTGAAGCGGTTCGACCCGGGGACCACGCCTGACGCGGCCGAAGTGGTTCGCGCGATCGAGTCCGCACTGGCCGCCAAGTAGTGCCGAAGCCCTGCTTTGGACCGGGCGTGATTGCTCCGCCTGGTCAGAGGCCCGTGGGGTGATCGACGAATGACCAGGGGACGTTGAAGCGATCCGAGAGAGCAGCGGCCAGCGCCTTCACTCCAAACGTTTCAGTAGCGTAGTGGCCGCCGTAAAAGAGGTTGACCCCGAGGTCCTCCGCCAGGGCGGCAGTCCAGTGCTGTCCCTCCCCGGTGACGAAGGTATCGACCGATTCCTGAGCCACTTTGACAATTTCCGAACCGCCACCGCCCGTGATGACCCCCACCTGCCGGCAAAGTTCGGGGCCTCCCGGAATGAGAATGGGCGGCACCCTCAGAACGCCGCCCATGCGCCGATTCAATTCGAGCCTCGGAAGCCTGGTTTCAAAGCGCAGTCCGATCTTCGCACCTTGGTGTTCGAAAAACGGGCGGCCGCGGCCCAGGCCCAGAGCGCGTCCGAGCAGGGCGTTGTTTCCCAGTCGCGGATGAGCATCGAGGGGAAGGTGAGCGCTATAGACGGCCATGTCGCTGTCCATGAGCTCCCGGATCAGGGCGTAACGTCGACCCGTCCAGGGATGGGTTGTTCCCCAAAACAATCCATGATGAACGACGAGTAGATTCGCGCCTTGGGAAACGGCCTTGCGCACGGTGGTGAAGCTCGCGTCCACCGCAGCGGCAATGCGATGCACGCGTCCCTGGTTCTCGACTTGGAGACCATTCACGGCCCCGGGGTAGTCCACAAAAGCCGGGAGACGAAGGGTGCGGTTGGACCACTCGACCATGGATGCCAGCGACGCGGAGGGTCGTCGAGTCGGCTTCGGGCCACGGAGGGGAGTTGTACGAGCGTTGGAGGGCGGACGGACGCTCATGGAAGTTTCTCTCCGAAGGCAGGTCGAGGTTTGTTGACGGTGAACCAGACCGGGGATGACACAGATTCGCCGGTTTCGATCGCCAGATTGTATTTCAGTTCCATTTGCATGGCGGGACCAAGAGGTCCGGTCTTAAGGAACACCGAACGTCCGTCGAGGGAGAGCTTGGCGGACTCGATGGCTACCTCTTCGCGCCCTTCCTGGTCGGGAAGGGAGACTTGGTAGTCCTTCGAACCGTACTGGGAAGTGTAGCGATAGTTCCAGCGCTTGAGCGCGTAGCTGCCTTGATCCATGGCGGTGGATTTTTCCAGCGGCAGGCTGAAGCGGATCCAGACGCCGTCTTGGTGCGCGCGGAGTTGGAGGGGAAGCCGTGGCGCTTTGTTCGTGAAACGGACCCGGGCCAGATTGCCGTCCTTCACCGCGCTGGTCTGCCAGCCGGTCGAGCCGGCGACGTAGAGCGCGCCTTGATGAAAGCGACCCCTCATGGGGCCAGAAAGGAACTTCGCCGGCAATCCCACCACCCCCCCCTGAACCGTCCCCTCGTCTGGGTCTCGCAGCACGAGCATCATGTTGCAGCGCCCCCAGACCAAGTGCAGCATGGACCCGGTGAGTGGACCCCATTGGCCGGCTGGCACCCAGACTTGGCTGGAACTGGAATTGTCCACCGCGTGGGGGATCCAACACAGGGGCGGGTGGTAACCGAGCGGGCCGGCTTTGTCGGGTTTGGGACCCCCGAACCCATAGTAACCGCCAGGAGTGACTTCGAATATCGCCGAGGCAGGCGTCCAAGTGCCTTGCTGTGGAGTCACCGTGAGGATGTTGCCAGGGCCCAGTCCCATGCCATTGGGATTTCTCCAGCCCGTGGCCAGAAGTTCGTCGCGAGTTCCATCCGCGGAGACGCGGTGAGCTCCGCGGGGATCGACGTAATAGAATCGCCCTTCATCGTCCGTTTCCAGGTTCGTGACGTAGTCGTGTCCGCCGATCGAAGTGGCGATGACATTGGAGACATTTTCGTAGCGATCGGCTTCCCCATCGTCGTTGGTGTCGACCAAGCGGGTGATCTGGTCTTTTCCGAGCACGCAAACATGTCCGGCGACGACTTTGAGCCCGAGCGGCTGGAACAAGCCGGTGGCAAATCGCTTCCACTTGACGAGGGTGAGTGAATCATCGAGCCCGCGCACTCGCCAGACATCGCCGTGAATCGAGCAGACATAGGCGTCCCCGTTTGGAGTGAAGTCGATGCCGGAGAGAAACATCAACGCATTCCAGGGATTGTCGAAGGGAACGGGAATCTCGTCCACCGCGAGAAAATCGCGATCGAGGGAGCGTTTGCCTTCCAACTCGAGTTCTGCGCCCCAGCGACGGTGATCGTGGGCTTCAAGCCAGGCTTCCAGCGAGTCGGCGGGGACGGAGGCCTGGAGCTCGAAATCCACCGCACGCAAGGGCTGGCTCAATTCCGGAAAGATGCGAATCTCGATCTGGCGAGGCGCCGGGGAGGCTTCCACCACCAGGTAAATATCGGACCCGCGGGGTTTGAGGCTGGCTTGAGCATTTCCGAAGAGCCCGGCCCATACCTCGGTCGTGTCCCGGACGACGCCCGCCCATTGCTCGGAGGACGCGACCGCGCGGTCGCCTTGAAAGAGTGGAACTTCGAGCGGTTGGACCGAGGGACCGATGCGAAGAAGACGGACGAGGCAAACGCGAGGCCCCCGGCGGGCGATCCCCGGGGATTCCAGGATGCTGACGCCTCCGACATCATATTCGAGGACGACGCGTTCTCCCCGCAGGGACAATCCCTGATGCCGGGTCGGAACGGGCCTGCCATCCATGAGCCAGCTGGCGTCGGCGCGGCTTTGGAATACCACATGTCCGCCGACTTGGGGCGCGTCCGTGAGGCCAAATCTCGCGGGGGAGAATTTCAAAAAGTTTCCCATCCAAGCACCGCGGAGCACTCCCTGAAGCGTGTCATACAGCACGGTGGTGTTGTCCATGTTGCCCGCGCCTTTCAAGCGGATGGAGAGGCCTTTGGCGACCCAGCCGCTGGGAAGCTTGACGCTGCTGGCCAGGAAAGGGCCGGTCTCGGTCTTCTCCCATCGGCCGTCCACCCAATCCGCTTCCTTTTGGGCTTCGGGCTCTTTGGGGGTGGCGGACGAGGCGGGCAGGGGAGCGAGGATTCCCGCGCAAGCGAGACTGAAAACGAGGCGCAAGGTAATCATGGGCCGAGGGACGATGCGGGAATGCTTTCCTGAATTTGGGCCGGCGAGAGTCTCTCCGGGGCGTGGCGTCCGATCGCGTCTCGAATCAAAAGCCGAGCTTGGAGAGCTCGCTCTCGAGGCTCGCTTGGAAGGATTGCAGGTCCGAAGGACTGGGTTTGTAGCCCTTCTCCTCGGGAACTAACCCCAGGCGCCCCATTTGATCCAGATACCACTGGGCGGCTTTGCCATCGCTGAATTTCACTTGGCCGCTGGCGACGGCGCCGGGTCGCGTGACGCGGTCCACCACGACAGAAACGTTGCCCATGGGAGCAGCTTCTTCCCGCGTCAGCGAGGGCGGGGAGGACTTGGGGGCCGGTGCGGGGGATGGGGGCGGCGGGGGCGTGGATGGAGGCGGCGCGCCTCCGGGCTTCAGGTTGGGCATGGGCGGCGCCGCGACCTTTTCGACATCTTTCGGAGCCAGCTTCAGATCATCCAACAGGAAGCGGACTTCCATGTAGGTCAGGATCAGGCCCCATTCCTTGTCCAACCTCTTTTGGATGTCGCCGAGTTGCAGTCCTTCCTGGATCCAAGAGGAAACCTTCTGTCGTTGCGATTCGTCCAATTTCATAAGTCCTGGCTATTGGTGCGGAATCACCGCAGTGGATTCAACCCTAAACTCGGTCTTCTTCGAAACCGGGCATTGAATTTGGGAGCCGGTCACTTAGTCTTAGAGTCGCCCATGAGATCGCCGATGTCACAGAACTTGAAGTTCGCGCACCCCTCGGTTCCCCGATCGCCACGCCGTGCGAGGCGGTCCGCGGGACGGCCCGGCAAGCGATGGGGTTTCCCGGTTTGCTGGGTCCTGGGGTGGGTGCTGCTCTGGAGTGCGGGCCGGGTGGCGGCTGCGCCGGGTGTGGACCTTGCCCCACCGCCCGAGTTGAGTTTCGATTCGATCGTGAAACTCGTGTTCACCCGCAATCCCACCGTCCGGGCCTCGCGCGAGGAAATGGATGCGGCGCGGCATGGGTTGGACGAGTTTCGGGCGAACTTGAGTCGATTGGAGCCGTTCGTGGAACTCCGCTCGGATTTGTCGGATTTCCCGAATCGCCGCGACGCGTTCGGCAACACGGTGGAGACCGTGGTGGGATTGAAGAAGGAGACGTTCGAGGGGGCGGTCTTGAGCACCGAGGTGGGCGGCGCGTATTCGCGTTACGAGTTCGGCCCGTTCATGGACGGCAGCACCGACGTGGAGGCGGGGAGCGGCGCGCTGGTGCGGACGCGGTTGGAAATGCCGTTCCTGGGATCGCGGCGGAGGCAGGAACGCATTATCGCGCAGGCCTTTCAGGAATCGACGGCGCGCAAGGCTCAGTTGGATTACCTGAAGAACTACAGCGGCGTGGTGGACGACGCATTGGAGTTTTTCAACGAGGCGGTCTATTATCAGGCCTTGGTGGAGGTTTACGACCGTTACGCGTCGGACTTGGCCAAGATTTTGGCGGATTCCAGGCTGCCAGCCGGAGACCAGGCGCGAGTGGAATCGGTCCGCGGGAGCGCGGAATCATCCCGCAATCTCTATGCCTCGCGAGGCAAGGAGGACACGGAGATTCTGCGATCGTATCTGGCGCTGGCACCGGGGACACCCCTTCAGATTCGGGTTCCCGAGTATCGCGTGAGTCCCTTTGCCGATTCGGCGGATGATCCGGCCAAGCTCGCTGCCCTGCTGGACCGGGCCCGTGAGAACAACCCTGCCTTCACCGTGCTGCGAGACGCGAAGAACAACGCGGAGTTGCAGCGGCAGCGGGCGATCAACGGCCGCTACGATGTGACCGCGTTTCTGGAGGGCACCACCTTTCCCCTGGGATCGCAAAGTTTCGACGACCGTTTTCGCGGATGGACGGTGGGTGGAGGATTGAACGTTCGTTTGAACGACCGGCGAGTTCTGAAATCTTCACAACTCAAAGCGGAGGCGGAAATCCGCCAGTTCGAAGCGGAAATCGAGGCGGAGGAATTGCGAGTGCGCCGCCGCATCACCACCGAGACCCGGGCCTTGCTCGATAACGATCGGAATCGAACGCAAAACATGGAGGTCATTCGAAAGAAGGCGCAGGAATTCGAGAGCCGGCTCCAGGAGTATTTCGAGGGCAAGATCAACATCGACCAGCTCGTGGACACCCGGTCCGGGCTGACCAGCTCTGAAACCACGCTGGCCTCGAATTGGTATTATTCCGCCAATCGCGAATCCCGGTTGCTGCTCGCCACCGGCAAGGCCTATGAGCTCGTGGGGTTGAAGGTCAAAACCGCGGCCTCGAACACGTTGTCGCGCTGATGCCGGACACGCGGGATTACTGGGCGGTGGGGATATTCGCGGTGACCTACGCCTTGATCAGCGGTCGGCGGCTGAAAATCCTCCCGCTGAACCGGCCGGCCGCGGCGTTGCTTGGCACAGCGGGCATGGTGGCGGCCGGGGTGCTGACTCCAGAGCAGGCCTATCGCGCGGTGGATCACGACACGTTGGTGCTGTTGCTGGGGATGATGCTGGTGGCTTCGTATCTTTCCCTGGGAGGCTTCTTCGAATGGGCCGCTGATTTTATTCTGCGAAGCGCGGGTTCGCCCCAACGTTTGTTGATTGGACTGACCCTGGCCTCGGGTGTCCTCTCCGCCCTCCTGGTCAATGACACGGTCTGTCTGATGCTGACCCCGCTGGTGGTGCGGGTGATGGTCAAAGGAAAGCTGCCGTTGCCCCCTTATCTGCTGGCACTGGCCATGAGCGCGAATGTGGGAAGCGTCGCCACGCTGGTGGGAAATCCCCAAAACGTCCTGATCGGAACTTTCTCAAAAATCCCATTTGCCACTTTCAGCGCGTCCTTATTGCCGGTGGCCCTCGTGGGATTAGCGATCCAGTGCGCGGTGCTGGGCTTTGGGTTTCGCCGCGAACTCGCGGCCTGCCGGATTGAATCTCCAGAGGGTCCAGCGCCTTCTCCCGACGCGCGTCTCTGCGGTCTGGCGCTGGGAGCCTTGGTCTTGTCTTCGCGGGATTCCTGGCGGGCTGGCCCATGGCATGGACCGCGCTGAGCGGGGCGGCGGTGCTCATGGTCTTGGCCCGGCGGGACACCCACGAGGTATTGAAAGGTGTGGATTGGCATCTTCTGCTCTTCTTCGCCGCGCTCTTCGTGGTGGTGGAGGGCTTGAACGGCACCGGTCTGTCGGAGCGGGCCTTTCAGTCCGTGCGGGGTCTCTTCGGAGCGAGCGTGGAATCGCAGGCATGGAACTTGGCCTGGTTTTCGGCTGTGGGATCGAATGTTTTCTCGAATGTCCCGTTTGTGCTCGTGGCGGGAAAGTGGATCCCCGGATTTCAGGATCCGGAACTGATGTGGAAAGTGCTGGCGCTCTGCACCACGTTCGCCGGGAATCTCACAATTCTGGGATCCGTCGCCAACGTCATCGTGGTGGAGTCGGCGCGAGGCCACTGCGAAGTGGGTTTTTGGGACTACGCGCGCTGGGGCATTCCCGTGACGCTGCTTTCGGCGGTGCTCGGGATGGGGTTGCTCCTGATGATGGACGCTCCTGGCTAACGCCCGGCGGAGGGCGGGGCTTTTCGCGCCAGCAACTCCTGCCATTTTCCACCGGCCTGGCGGGCGCGCAGGAGTTGAGGGCCTAGCTCTTTATAAAGGGCAGTGGCTCGCTTCTGGGCTTCCGCGGATTGTTCCGGGGTCAGGGCTTTGAGGGCATTGTCCCGATAGGCGACCGCAGCGCTGTATCCAAGCGCGGCGGACAGATTAAGCCAGGTGTAGGCCTCGACCAAGTTTGTCGAGATGCCCCGGCCTTGTTCGAATCGGCGGCCGAGGTGGAATTGCGATTCCGCATGACCTTGCTTTGCGGCGCGCCCGTACCACTGGACCGCTTCGGCCTCGTCCCGCTCAACCCCAAGTCCTTGTTCGCGGTAGCGTGCCATCATGATTTCGGCTTCGAGGACGCCTTGTTCCGCGGCGGCGAAAAACCACTTGGCCGCCATGGCGTGATCCTGGCCGACCCCGATCCCTTGGTCGAAGTATTGGGCGAGGCGCAGTTGAGAATCGGCGTCCCCTTGTTCGGCTGCCTCGTGAAACCATTGGGCGGCTCCGGAAGGATCCTTGACGGTGCCGAGGCCGGCATCGAGCATTTGGGCGAGCCGCTTTTGTCCTTGGAGAAATCCTTGCGTCGCTGATTTTCGGTACCACTCGGCGGCTTGGTCCAGAGCGGGTGTGACGCCACGTCCTTCCTCGAGGCAGCGTCCGAATCTCCACTGGGCTTCTGCCTCGCCTTGTTCCGCGGAGGCCTTGAACCACTTGGCGGCTTCCGCCCAATCCTGCTTTATGCCGAGTCCATCGGAAGCGCACAAGGCCAGTTGCAACTGAGCGCCCGCGTGGCCGGCTTCGGCGGCTTTGCGGAAATAGCGCACGGCGCCCAACGCGTCTTGTTTTCGGCCGTTGCCTTTCTGAGTCATGAGCCCCAGGGCATGCCATGCCTCGACTTCGCCTTGTTCGGACGCCGCCTCGAGCAATCGGGAGGCTCCCGCCGGATCGGGGTTCACTCCGCGTCCGTGGAGCAGTGCCAATCCGGCTTTCACCTGGCCTTTGGCGTTGCCTTGGGCGGCGGCCTTGGCAAACCAATGATAGGCGGCGGAAGGATCGAGGCGGCCATGGGAGCCGGTGTTCAGCGAATACCCGAGTTTGATCTGGCCTTCGACGTGGCCTGAGGCGGCGGCTTTTTCGAACCACTTGAGGCATTCCGCCGGATCGCGCGGAACGCCTTCCCCGCGCTCATAACAAACGGCGAGGCGCATTTGGCCTTCCGCGCTGCCCTGACCGGCGGATCGGGCATACCACGCGGCCATTTCCGTGTAGTCTTGAGGCACCCCGCGGCCTTGCTGGCAGAGTTCGGCCATGGCCATTTGCGCCTCGACGCTGCCGCTTTCGGCGGATTGGCGGTAGAGCAGCGAGGCGAGGACTTCATCCCGGGCCACGCCCACACCGGTGAGATACTGCTTGGCCAGTTGGTTCATGCCCGCAACATCGCCAGCGGCAGGCAGGGGCAAATCGTCTTGTTTCATGATCTTCGGCAAAGAATCGGATGCGGCCGGAGGTGTCGAAGCGGCAGGTGTCTTGGGTTGATTTTCGGGAACAGCAGAAACCGAGGCCATCTCGGGCAACTTCATGTCCGCCGGTTGGACCGGGCTGGAGACCGGCGGGGGAGGCGGCGCCGGGGGTTCGATGGCGGCCAAGGGAAGGCTCGGTTGCAATTCCTCTTCATAGATCTCGGTGGCCTTTGGCGGTTCCGCCGGTTCTGAAAGCGGAGGATCCAGCTTGAGCTCTTCGGGTGCCGGGGGCGAGGCCGGAAGGGGCTCCGGTGGAGGGGTTGCAACGGCAGGCGCGGCGGTGACCACAGGCGGGGCAGCGGACTCCTGGCCGGCTCGTTCTTGTTCGAGATCGAGCAAAGCTTGCTGAGCGTCAGGATCCCCCAGTTTGGCGGAAAGTTGATACCACTTCAGGGCTTCTTTCAGATCGACGTCCACACCCTCGCCGGTTTCGTAGGCGAATCCAAGGTTGAACGCCGCCGCCGCGTGATCATGAGCGGCCGCGAGCCGGTAATAAACCAGCGCTGTTTCGAGATTCTTCTCGACTCCCTGGCCTGAGCGGTGAAGCGATCCGAGGGCGAATTGAGCGTCGGTGTTCCCCAGATCGGCCGCTCTTCGAAGCAAACTGACCGCTTTGTCATAATCCCGGGATGCCTCGTCTCCTTCAAGATAGCGCATGCCGAGGCAGAATTGGGCGGTGGCGTCCCCACCCTAGGCGCGCGGCACCAAATTCTCACGTGAAGTTTCAAAGCCTCCGGACTGGAGCTGGGTATCCGCCAATTGCTCTAATTCGTGGAGGCTTTGCGGGGAATGGGGTGTGCCGAGCAGCTCCTGCAGGGCCGCTCGTGCGTCCTCATCACCTTGCGAGGCGGCCAGACGATACCAGAGCACCGCGTCGTCTTTTCCTTTGGGGACGCCTTCACCGGTTTCGTAGCAATAGCCGAGATTGAATTGGGCGGCAGCATGGCCCTTTTCGGCCGCTAAATGATACCAGTGGGCGGCTCGTTCCGTGTCGCGAGGAACGCCCTGTCCGTTTTGATAAAGCGCTCCCAGCACAAACTGGGCTTCAGGCAGGCCCGCCGCGGCCGCCTTGGACAGCCAGGAGACTGCCGCCGTGTAATCGAGGGCCACGCCCTCGCCTCGCGTGTGGCGCAGACCGAGCTCATACTGAGCCTGCACATCACCGAAGTAGGCTTTGAGTTGCAGGTCGCTTTGTTCTTTGAAAGCCATGAATGGTCAGCGTTCGGCCCTGAGTCGGTTCCAGGACGAGAGCCAGGGGAGTGTAGAACCGAGTCCGGCCATCGACAAGACGTGTTTGCATTCCCCTGTTCCACGACTAACGGCTGAGCTTTTTCCGGGGCAACCACGGATCAGACGGACGGATGGAGAATTCTTCTCTGTTTGGGTGGTGGATGGGAACGCGGCGACGCGCCTCCCTCGGCAGGCGCCAAAGAAAGGATGTCAGGGATATTCGAGGCGGCGGACGTCGATTTTCGCTCGACGAGAACGCCGTTTAGCCGAACCTTCGGGGCCGCATGAACTTGTTCGATCTTGGTCCGGTCCTTGGCTTGATCAATCCCAACACGGTGCTTTGGGTTTACATCGTCTTGCTGGTGGCGGGCGGATTGGTGGGGTTTTTCAAGGCTGGCAGCAAGGCCTCGCTGATCGCGTCCGTGTCTTTCGCCGCCATCCTGAGCTTGAGCGCGTCCGGAATTATTTTCCAATCCTACGTCGCCGATATTGTCCTGGCCTTTCTTCTCGTGTTCTTCGGCATGCGGCTCGCGAAATCGAAAAAATTCATGCCGGGCGGAATGATGGTGATCCTGACCGTGCTCGCCTTGGTGTTGAGACGGCTGGGGTAAGTCGCGGGGATTCTCGTTTTCCAGTCGTTCTCGTCTGGCCCCGGAGCGCGGCTGGGTCGTCCTTCGAGCCCCGCCGCACGTTGAAAAATCTGGAGTCTTCCGACCTGTCAGCGCGCTGCGGCTGGTCTCCGACACAGCCGCGCTCCTCCCGATGAGCGTTGCTGCTCGTTTTCCCCTCGACCTCGGTTTGGGGGACATTCTAGGTTTGCTTTGTGAGCTCCCGAGTATCTTTGGATCGCCGATTTCCATGATGACCCGGCTGTTCCAACGTCTAGCCGGGGCTCTGGTGACGTTGTTGGGGACGGCGGTGCTTACTTTTTTGTTGGTCAATGCGGTGCCGGGTGACGTGGCTCGAGTGATCGCCGGGCCCAAAGCGACTCCCGACGTCATCAAGGCCATTCGTGAGAGATTTCATCTGGACGAACCGATGTGGAACAGGCTGGGGCTGCATTTGGCCCGGATCGCTCGCGGAGATCTGGGACAATCTTATGTCACTGACCAGCCCGTGGCGGAGGCCATCTTAAGTCGACTCCCGGTCACCGCGGCGTTGTCCGGCCTGGCGGTGTTGTTTTGGCTGGCCTTGGCGGTGCCCTTGGGCGTCTACACCGCGCGATGCCAGGGCACTTGGCTGGATCGGTCCGTCCTGGTTCTGGCGACATTGTCGCTTTCGATTCCCTCGTTCTGGCTGGCACGCATGCTTCAATACTCGTTGTCCTACAAGCTGGGTTGGTTTCCGGTGGCCGGATTTCACGGCTGGCAGCATTTGTTGTTGCCGGCGGCGACACTGGCCTTGCTTTCGGTGGGTTACTACTCGCGATTGATCCATGCCAGCATGGTGGAGGTGCTGCGTAGTCCGTTCGTCCGCGCGGCGCGCGCCAAGGGTGCGTCCGAGTCGGCAGTGCTCCTCCGGCACGGATTGCGGAACGCCCTCATTGCGGTGGTGACCGTGCTGGGGATGGACGTGGCCGCGTTGCTGGGAGGGGTGATGTTCGTCGAGAACGTTTTCGCGCTTCCCGGCATAGGCACTCTGGCCGTGCAAAGCGTGTTCAATCTGGACGTGCCCGTGATCATGGGCACGGTGCTCTTCAGCGCGTTGTTGGTGGTCGCGGCCAACCTCGCGGTCGATCTGCTCTACGGCTCGATCGATCCTCGCATCCAAACCGGGACCTAGCCCGCATGTTTCACACTCGACTGGAATGGAAAACGATCACAAACGAGTTTATACAATGCGGGCTAGATAGAACCGCGTCCCTGCTCACCCTGATGCATGCATTTTCCTCTCAACACACGGTTGAACGAAGTCATTCCTCGGGCGTAACCAAAATGAGTTGTTTCGTGCCACGAGGGCGCGGTTTCTCCAGCCCGGAAATTCCCAGTCACGGGACAAGTATGCAATTTCCGGGCTAGGCGCTTTTCATGCCGCTCCTCGAGATCAAAAATCTTCAGCTCGAATTCGGTTCCGGCTCGTCGGCGTCCCGGGCGGTGGATGGAGTTTCGCTTTCCCTCGAAGCGGGCAAGACGCTCTGCCTCGTAGGCGAGAGCGGATCGGGCAAGAGTGTCACGGCGCTGTCCATCGCCCGGCTGCTCCCCAGTCCACCGGCGCGTTACGCGGGTGGAGAGATCTGGATCGAAGGACGCGACGTTCTCAAGATGAACGCGCGGGAATTGCGCGGCATTCGCGGAGGGGTGGTGAGCTATGTCTTTCAGGAGCCGGGAGCTTCCCTCAATCCGGTTTTCCGGGTCGGATCCCAGATCAAGGAGGCGTTGCGTTATCATCGCCCGGACGCCGCCACCGACGCCGAAGTCGTGCGACTGTTGAAACAGGTCGGCATCCCCGCTCCCGAGACGCGAGCGCGTAGCTATCCGCACGAGTTGTCCGGCGGCATGCAGCAGCGCGTGATGATCGCGATGGCGCTGGCGTCGCGTCCCCAGTTGCTCATTGCCGACGAACCCACGACGGCGCTCGACGTCACCATCCAGGCCCAAATCATCGATTTGTTGAGGGACTTGCGCGCCCAGTTGGGCATGGCGGTCCTGCTGATCACCCATAACCTTGGCTTGGCCGGGGATTTGGCCGACGAGGTGGCGGTGCTTTACGCGGGACAGATTGTGGAGTCGGGTTCGGCGGGCGACATTTTGCGCCGACCGTTGCACCCTTACACCCGGGCGTTGATCCGTTCCATTCCTTCCCTTGAAAACGCAGGGGAACGCCTGGAAACCATCCCGGGAAGCGTGCCGTTGCCCGGCGCTTTTCCCGCCGGCTGCCGTTTTCACCCGCGCTGCTCGCAGGCGAAACCGGAGTGCCGCGAGGAACAGCCCGCGCTCTTGACTCAGGAGGGAGGACGCGCCGTGCGTTGTCCCTGGACGGGGGCCGGGGCGAAATGAAAAAAATCCAGGCATCCTCCCGCCAAGCTGAACCTCGAACCCCATCCGTTTCTTGACCACAAGCACCCTCGGCATGGCCACGCTGTTGGAAGTTCAAGACCTCGAAGTTCGATTTCCGGTCAAGCGGCCCTTTTTCGGGCCGCCCACGGAATGGGTGCGGGCCGTCCAGGGCGTCAGCTTGTCGCTGCAACCCGGCGAGACGGTGGGATTGGTCGGAGAAAGCGGCTGCGGCAAGACCACGCTGGGGCGCGCGTTGATCCGGCTCCTGGAACCCGCCGCCGGACGCATTCTTTTTGAAGGCAACGAGATCACGCACTGGGGCGAGCAACAGCTCCGACCCCTGCGCCGCCGCTTTCAAATGATCTTTCAAGATCCGTACGGATCGCTCAATCCGCGCCTCACCGTGGAGGACATCATCGGGGAGGCCTTGGATATTCACCGGCTGGCCGCGAACGCCGCGGATCGCCGCCGCCGAGTGGAGCAGTTGCTCGCCGACGTGGGCTTGGATCCGGTTCACGCCGCGCGATTCCCCCACGAGTTCAGCGGCGGTCAGCGCCAGCGCATTGGCATCGCGCGCGCTTTGGCGGTGGAGCCCCGGCTGTTGGTGTGCGACGAGCCGGTCAGCGCGCTCGACGTGAGTGTGCAGGCGCAGATTGTGAATCTGCTCCAGGATTTGCAACAGGCTCGCGGAATGGCCTACCTGTTCGTGGCGCACGACCTCGCGGTGGTGGAACACATCAGCGATCGCATCCTGGTGATGTATCTCGGGAGGATTGTGGAGGAAGGGCCTGCTTCCGAGATTTGCGCCAGCCCGAAGCATCCCTACACCCAGGCCTTGATTTCCGCCATTCCCACGGTCGATCCGGATCGCAGACGAAAGCGCATGGTGCTGGGGGGCGACCCTCCTTCTCCGATCAATCCTCCGGCGGGGTGTCCCTTTCACCCGCGCTGTCCCGTGGCGGAAACTCGATGCCGGACGGAACTCCCCGCATTGCGGGCCCTGAATGAGAAGCGTTCGGCGGCCTGCCATTTGGCAAGAAGATGAGGGGGCGCCGTGCTTTGGCTCTGGCTTGGGCGGCGGTGCTGGTGGGGGGATTTCAAACACGCTCACTCGCGGCCTCTTCGACGAAACCCGCCCGTGATACGCTGCGATTGGCAGTGGAAGCGGACCCGCGCAGCCTGGATCCAGTTCGAGCTTTTTCCAATGAGGAAGGAACGCTTTCGCGATTTGTCTTCGATACGCTTTTGGAAGCGGGGGTGGATGGGCAATTCAGACCGGTGCTGGCAGAATCGCTGCCGGAGATTTCCAGCGACGGATTGACTTATACCTTTCGACTTCATCCGGGCGTGCGGTTTTCCAATGGCCAACCGTTGACGTCGATCGAGGTGGTCAAGTCCTTCGAGCGAATCTTCAATCCCGTGCATGGCGCGCTCCTGACCGTCTATTTCAAGAATCTGCTCGGCGCGGCGGAGTTTGAGTCGGCCCGCAAGCGGGAGCAGCAGGATCCGGGTCGGGACGCGCGGGGCAAGGGGGAGCGGTGGATCGAACCTGTGGCCTTGGCCGGGGTGGAATCCATGGATCCGCTGACTTTTCGCTTTCGGCTCAAACAGCCGGATCTCGCCTTTCTTCATGTGCTGGGCACCCCCGCGGGAGGCATTGCCCGGGTCGATGCCTCGTGGGATGGAAAGAGGTCGCCCATCCCCCTTGCCGGCACGGGCGCTTATCGAATTCGACGATGGGTTCCGGGCGCTGCGTTGCGATTCGAACAAAATCCCCACTCTTTCAGAACGGTCTCAAAGCCGTTTCGCGGCATTGATGTTTTGATCAACGTCCATCGCACGACACAAGCGATGATGTTCGAAAGAGGTGAACTCGACTTCCTCTATTTCCTGGCCGATCAGGACTTTATTCGTTTCCGCCGCAATCCCTCGCTCCGCTCCTTGTTGCGTGTGGTGCGCGGGACGACGCCCACCTATGTGGTCATGAACTGCGAAATGGGGCCCTTTACGAACCGGCTGGTTCGGGTGGCGCTCAATCACGCGGTGGATCGCCAGGGCTTGATGAAAGTTCTTTCCCACCGCGGCCAGCCGCAGCGGGGTCCGCTGCCGTTGGTGGTCAGCGGGTTCAACCGCGGCCTGCCCGAATACTCCTACGATCCGGTGCTCGCCCGCCGCCTCCTCGCGGAAGCAGGCTTTCCGAACGGTTTTGCCACGCAGCTCTGGGCGCCGCAGGAGAACCCGGTTTGGATGAAGTCGGCGCTCTTCGTGCAGCAAAATCTACGCGAGATCGGAGTGGAGGCGCGGATTCACTCCGTGAGTTTTGCCGCGCTCAACGATTCCGTAGGGCGCCGCCGCACGGTGCCCCTGTCGATGTACAACTGGGTGACGATTGCGGACGACCCGAAGGAAACACTCGATTGCCTGCTTAATGGAGACAACATCACGGAGCAAGCGTGCATGAACACCTCCTTCTACTCCAACCTGGACGTGCAAGAACTCTTTCGCCAGGCGGATCGCGAGGTCAATCCCGCCCAACGCATTTCCCATTACCAGTCCATTGAGCGCCAGGTGGTGCGGGATGCGCCCTGGATCTTCCTGATCCAGCTCGACCACGAGATGGCGGTCCAGCCCTGGTTGCGTGGATTCGAATTTCGCGGATTCTGGCCGCCCGCGCGGCTCGAAGCGTGCTCTTTCGAGGGTTCGACCGAGGCTCGACGCCCGTGAAGAGCAGCGCATCCATAAGTTGTCGGTGACCGGGCTTTCGTGGTAACGCCGACAGCCCTGTCTGCTGTGGCGCAGGCTGCCCAGCCTGCGGGGCGGCGATGGGAACGAGGCGCGTGGAGAGCATGGAGGGGCCTCGATCTTCACGCGCCGGGCCGACTGGCAGTCGGCGACACTGCAGGCTGGGCAGCCTGCGCCAGTGTGCCGACAACTTCGGGATGCGCCCACTGAAGAGTGTTCACAGTTTCTCTTCCACGGTGGCTTCCAAACCGCGTTGATAGCGGAACTGACGGCTTTTCAGAATGGTTTCCATCGCGGCGGACACCCGGTATTGCTTGCGCTTGAGCTCCGTCATCATTCGCTCGACGAGAGGCTTGTCCGAAAGTTTGAGCGCGCGTCCCAGGGAATAGCCGAGAAGCTTGCGGCAAAAAACCCGCACAATCTCGTCGCCGCGTTCCTCCGCGAGGTAACGGCGCAATCCGGCCATGTCCTCCACGACCGGTTTGCCGGTGAGCGGCAGTTCCACCTTCACGTCGATGGGGCGTCCGGCCGCATCACGGTCGCGGCGAGTGCCAATGGCATCGTAACGTTCCAAAGCGTAGCCGAAGGGATCGATCCGCACATGGCACACCGCGCACTCGGGCACTTTGCTGTGCTTCTCGGTGATGTCTCGGACGGTCAGCTCGCCCGTTTCCGCTTCCGTTTGGGGCAATGGGGGAACGTTGGGCGGAGGCTTGGGGAGCTTCTCGCCCAGCAGCGTTTCGACCAGCCAGTTGCCGCGGAGAATCGGGCTGGTGCGGGAAGCGCCGGCTTGTTTCGAGAGCACCGCCGCCATGCCCAGCACGCCGCCTCGTCCGTAGTGTCCGGCGCGTTCCACGCGCTTCCACTCAGCCCCCTCGACTCCGGGGATGCCGTAATGGCGAGCCAGCTCCGCGTTGACCCAAACATGATCCGCGTTGAGGATTTCGAGCACCGATCCGTCCCGTTGAAACAGATCGACGAAGAATCGGATCGCCTCCTCATACATGGCTCCGCGCAGCGAGGCGAAGGCCGGGAAATGCCGTTCGCTTTTCTCGTCATGCGTGTCGAAATCGCGAAGGTGCAACCATTGGCAGGCGAATTCCACCGCGAGCGCGCGCACTTTAGGATCTTGAAGCATGCGCCGCCCTTGAACCACCAGGTCTTCTTCGCGCAACAACCGGTTTTGTCGCGCGGATTGAAAAAGGGCTTCGTCCGGCAACGAAGACCACAAGAAGTAACTCAAACGGTTCGCCATTTCCCAGGAAGACACCGGCCTCGGCTCGGCTCCGGGTTGAGGTTGTTCCACCCGGTAGAGAAAGGAGGGAGCCACGAGCACTCGGGCCAGCGTCAGTCGAAAAGCCTCCTCATGCCCCAGCTTTTCCGCCCGCAGGGACCCGTAAAGGCGCCGTAATTCCGACTCCTCGGCCGAGGTGGTGGGACGGCGCCAAGCCTTGTGCGCAAACCGGATCAAGTGGTCCAGGTGCCTCGGCTCGGCGGCTTCCATCTCGGACCGAAACGCAGCCGCGCGGGACGTGATGGGTTCGCGCAGATGTTCGAACAGCTTCGGATTGCTGTCCTGCGTCGCGTACTCCATGAGCTGCGCGTAGGCGTCCACGATGGTGAGCGCGTCTTGACCGACAAAGCGAAGCTCGGCCCAGAGCTTGTCGAGTTGCGCTTTTTCCTCTTCGTTCAACATGAGCCGCAGGAGCGGTTCATCTTCGCGATGGAACACGGTCAGGGTGATCACCTCATCGACCGGCACGATTTTGGTGTAGCCAAGCGCCGCCGGAAACCACGTCCGGAACGTTTCGAACCCTTTCTTCGCCGAGTTCCAGGCTGTGCTGCCGGGCTTGGCCAGCACGGGCGCGGTGTGCGACACCCCGCCCGCATCCGAGCCCCACGCGCCGCGTCCCGCTCCCGTGGCGACGAACGGTGCGGGAGAGAGTCCGCTTGCCGCCCCCGGCTTAGAGCTCGAGACGGAGACTTGAACACTCCCGGCGCCACCCGCCGATTCATGGAGTTTCGCGGTGGTCAGGAATTCGCAGCCGGCGAACAAACTCCCCGGCAATTTCATTTCCAGCCAGGCCGGAGCCTTCACGCAGAGATCCGCGGCCGCCAGAGCACCGTGGTTTGGATGACGGCCAAAAATGTCGGGAGGCAACGCCCAATCGGAGTTGCCTTCGGTGGGTTGCTTTTCATCCGACTTCAAACACGCGGCCACTTGTGGGAAAAGGAGTGGACCCGTCGCAGAGGCGAGTTGGAGGAAGAGCGTCCGATCCGGGTTGTTCGTGCCGGAGGGCGGACCCGTTCGCAGCAGGTTTTCGAAGTCCCGGGCGAGGGACGCACGCTGGGACGGGCTCCGTTCCGTGGACCATCGGGACAGAATTGAGCCTGGAGGAATGACCGAAGGAACGGCTCCCGACTCGGCGATGGGCTCCATGTAAAAGTGCCATACCGCGGCATGGCCCCAGCGATCGGCGTGAGGATTGCCCGCCAGCACGTCGTCGGCGATGTCTTTGGCGAGGTCCCACTCGCGGCGTGCGCCTTCTTTTTCGCGCAGAGAAAACTCGACACCCGTCAAATCGCACGAGTGGTTCCCATCGCGGGGTCCAACCACGACGGAGAGCAGATCACCCTCTTGCACGGAAACATCCTCGATCGGCCCCAAGGTCCCCGCGCGATTGCCCTGGGCGATCCCGGATGCGAGGCGCTGGCGCATGCCGCCCCGGCGCAATTCCAGCGACCAAGTCACCCCGTTGCCGCATTCGGGATGGGCGTGGGTCAGTTTGCCTTGGACCCGGACCAATCCGCGGAGGGGACTGCGCCAGCCCGCGGCGACCGCGTGCTTCGGCGCGGGATGCATGGCGACGCCTCGACCCGGAACATTACCCGGGATGCGCACGTGTTGCGTCGAGGCGTTGGCCACGAGGTTGGGGGTGTTGCCGGATCCCCAGCCTTTGACGAAATCGTAGTTGGCCGATTTCTCGATCCGGCCGGTCATCAGTTCCAGTTTGTGGGAACCGGGAGATCCGAGACCCAGGCCATCAAACCAAGCCTGCAGGTCGGCGGGATCCAACTGATGTTTCGCGGCCAAAGCTTGGCGGTCGGCGCGATCCGGAGCATCGAGAAACTCCGCGGCGGCGGCCAGGCTTCGGGCCGCGCTGGCGAAGACACGTTCGCGGCGGGCCAGCATCCGCTCGGTAAAAACGCGCAGGTCGCGCAGGGGAACTTGGGCGCCACCCGCCAAGGCGAGCCGCGGATTCTCCCAGACGACGACATCCTCGGTGGCCCCGTCACCCGCGTCGTTCACGCCCAGCACCACGTTGGCAGTGGCTTCGCGTTCCGGGACGGGAATGACGTGGCGAATTTCCTGTTTTTCGGCGATTGGATCGACCGGGACCATCCAAGGGCGCATGTGCCCCACGGTTTGAAACTTCGTGAGGGCGCCTTGCCAGCGGGTGATTTCTTCGACCCATTCCTTTTCCAAACCCGGGCGGGCGGACTTCCAGCGCGCCCGCAGCCCGTCGATGAGGAAGAGCGGTTCTCGGCCTTCCAGGAGATTCCATAAGCCGCGGAGATACTTGGCGTGCAAACCGCGCCGGATCGCGACGGCCTCGAAGCGGTCAGACTTGCTTTGGCGAAGCTGGTCTCGTTCCTCGATCAACGCGGCAAGGTAACGTTCGATCGGGAGCCGCCCGCCGGTGTTGGTGTCAAACTGGATTCCTTGAAGATTGATCCGGGTGCCGCCCTGGTTGTCCGTGTAACGGGCGTAGAAAGCCTTGATCTCGGCGAGCAACCCGGCCACCCAATCCCCGCGGCGCGAACTCGCGGAAAAACGGAACCCATCCGGAAGCAGCACGGCATGGCCAGCGATCGTTTTGCCGGCGTCGAGGTATTTGTCCACCAACGCCGGGGACATGACCAACGCTTCGCCGGTGTTGACAAAGCCTTCGCCCGCGGCGCCGTCCACCGGGAATTCCCGGGAAGGCTTGAGGTCCACGCCGGTGAGGTCGCGCACGGTGGCGTCATACTCGGCGTTGCTGAGCCGGCGCATCAGGACCCGACCGGGATCGCCCGCTTGAGCCAGACTTTCCTGATGCAAGTAATCCCGGATCCAGCGCCGCATGCGCTGCCGTTCCGCTTCCGATGGCTGCGGACTTTTTGCGGGCGGCATTTCGCCGTGGGACAGTTGTTCCAGCGCTTGTTCCCAAACCCGGGGATCCTTGCGCACTTCGGACAGCGTTCGAAAACGCTGCAGGTCCAGGTCGCCCTTCTGTTTCTCGGTGGAATGGCAATCGTAACAGTAACGTTCCAGGAGCGGATGGACTCTGGAATCGAATTCCTTTTCGACCGCGGCAAAGCTGGCTCGAGCCGCCGAGGCCTCTGCGCCTGAGAGGAGGAGGGCCAGAATCGATGTAAAGGTCAGGAAGGAAGCTTTGGGAGCGCGGTGCATAGGCGTGGAATCTCCGGTGAGAGTGGCGGATCAAACGCCCGTTGGCAATCGCTTCCACCAAGCACGGGGGTGCTGAGGTTCAATGATCGCCGATGCAGACGAATGAGTGTCCATGGGCAGAATGGACCTCCAAACTGAACGTGAGTTGAAGCCATGAACCTGAGGCGGGAGGGATGCGTTCCACCGCATCCCATCCTCTTTCCCGATCGAAAATGCAGGGTGGCGGTGGAACGTCGCCCTCACACCTGAAGGTTCATGGAGAGTTGAACCTCCCGACTCACTTCACCACCAAGTTAGTCGGGAGGTTGAACGGTTCCGAACCGTTTCCGTCCGCAACGACCGGCTACGTTTCAGCCCGGGGTTCCTTGTGGAAGGGCATGCTGATTCGCACGACCGAGCCGCCTTCAGCGCGCGGCCCGGCTTCCAGCTTGGCGTCGTCCCCGTAAAGCGCTTGCAGCCTTGCCCGCGTGTTGGACAACCCCACGCCTTCGCGCGAGGCCCCGCTCCAGCCCCGGCCGTTGTCCGCAATCTCGAGCTGGAGCCGACCTCCACGCAAACTCGAGAGGATCTCGATCTGGCCGGGACGCCCGGTGGGTTCAAGGCCGTGCCGAACGGCGTTTTCAACCATGGGCTGAAGGATGAGGTTCGGCACCAGCGCTTCCCGCGTTTCCGGCGCGATGTCGAATCGCGTCGTCAAGCGCGGACCGAACCGCGTCTGCTCGATGTCCAGGTAGAGTTCCAAGGCCTCCAGCTCGCGTTCCAGCGTGACTTCCCGAGTCTCGGAATGATCGAGCGAGTATCGCAAGAGGTTTGCCAGGCGCGCGATCATGCGGTCCGCGAGTTCCACGTCCCGGTGCATCAAGGTGGAGATGGAATGCAGGGTGTTGAAAAGAAAGTGGGGGTTCAGTTGCATCTGCAGCGCCTGCAATCGGGCTTGGACCAGGCCCCGCTCCAACTCCGCCGCCCGCTGGGCTCGCTCCTGAAACCGGCGCGCGTTTTCCAACGCCTGCACCACCGCCAGGAGCACGCCGTAGATCAGGATGTTGAAGTGCCAGGTTTTCACGAGCAACGGGGAGAACGCGTCGGCAAACGTGGCGCTTCTTCCCGACCATTGTCCCTGCCATTGCCCGACCCACGCCCGGAGCACCATGTAAAGCAGGGAGAAAACAGCGCCGGCGATCAAATGTTGCAGCGCCGGCCTCCACCACGATGCCCGGCGCAAGGGATGACTTTGAATCCAGCGCGAAGCGGGCCAGGAAAGCAGGGCGAAGACATACCAATCCCCCAGCGACCAGGCCAATGCCTGCCTCCAGCTCACCGGACTGCCCGCGTTGGCACTCGAGATGTAGAACTGTCCGGCAAAACTCAGCCCAATCAACGTCCAAATCCCGGCGAAGAAAAGCAAGCGCATGGCGCGCGGAATTTCCCACGCTCCTGGCGTGGACACCGCGCCTGGGGGCTCGCTTGCCCCGGATCGAGCAGGGGCGGACATCGCGCGGTCCCCGGGAGGGACGACACCCGCGGGGGATGCGTTCTTCATGCGTCCTCCTTTTCGGAACTATCCCGTCGGGATGCGATAACGCGCCATGAAGCACGCGTCGTTGCCGGCGAGATCCTCCCGGCGCTGGCCGGACAGAAGCCCTCCGTAAATCCGCGCATCCCGGGACATCATGCGCAAGCGATGTTTCAAGTTGTCACTCGAAACTTCTCCATCCTTCAAATCTTCCTTGTCCGAGAAAGTAACGGCGTAGGGCAGCGACCACGCGTAGCATTGCCGGGCGACGGTGCGAATCTGATCGGCAACGGTCAGCCCCTTCTCCGGCGAGCCGACGACCGGCACAAACAACTTGCCGGCGAACTCTCTCCAGAAATGGTCGAGGAAATTCTTCAGCGCTCCACTCATGCTTCCGTGATAGTCGGGAGTTCCAAGGATGAGCGCGTCCGCGCGCTCCACCCTCACTTTGAGCGTGGGATAGCCCGGCAACGCGTAGGACGCATTGGCGTCGAACATGCTCAGCGACTCGACGGAGAGATCGAGGACATCCGTGGAACAACCCTGCGAGCGCATGATGTCGGCGGCTCGGAGGACGACCGTCCGTGTGCCCGACGCGGGGTGCAGGTTGCCCACCACGGCAAGCACATGGGGCTGGGGATTGGGCTGGGGATCCTTGTTTTGAGAATCAGGAAGAGTATCGATTGGGGTCATGGCATCCAGCCGGTCGCGCGCGACAGGCGGATGAAAAGATAGCCAAGGAACGCGGTCATGGAAATGGTTAAAACCCAGGCCCGGAGATGACCGGTGCATCCCGAAGTTGCCGGGGATGCAGGTAGGGCGCGTCCGTCCCGGCGCGCCGCCGGAGCATGATGTTTTGCATCCCGTGGGCGGCGGGCTGGGACAGGCCCGCCCTACCAACAACATCGGGATGCACGGGGAGATGGCCGTGCATCCCGAAGTGGTCTGTCGTGTGGCGCAGGCTGCCCAGCCTGCTGTATCGCCGGCTTCGAGTCGGCCCGGCGGGTGAAGAACGAGGTCCTTCCATCCTCTCCACACGCCTGGTTCCCTTCGTCGCTCCGCAGGCTGGGGCGCCTGCGCAACAACAGACAGGGCTGTCTGCGTGACCACGGCAACCCGGTCCCCGACAGCCTCCGGATGCACCGCCGGGGATCTTTTCCCAGCCTCCAGGGTTGCGCCACAGTGTCAGCGCCGCTAGACTTCCCGTCATGTTGGCCTTTGTCCATCTTCCGCCCGGAAACCCGGCGCGTTCGCTGCTTTTGGACCTCGCGACATCGCCCCGGCGGCGATGGCTTGCGCTGGCGCTTTTTTTCGGCCTCGCGGCCTCGGCGGCCTTCGGCCAGGACCGAGTCCAATTCGACCGCGATATCCGTCCGATTCTCTCCGATCATTGCTACGCCTGCCATGGACCCGATGAAAACAAGCGGAAAGGCGGCCTTCGCCTCGACGTCCAGGAAACCGCTTTCCTTCCTGCCAAATCAGGCAAGAAGGCCATTGTTCCTGGTGATCGCGCTCAAAGCGAGTTGATCCACCGGATCACGACCCAGGACGAGGACGATCGCATGCCGCCCGCCAAAGGGGGCAAACCGCTCTCTTCCGGCCAGATCGCAATCCTCCAGAAATGGATCGATCAAGGCGCTGCCTGGCAGGGCCACTGGGCTTACGCAAAGCCCGTCGCGTCCGAGTTGCCCAAAGTTCAGGCTGAGGCCAAGGTCCGCAATGAAATCGATCGCTTCATCCTGGCCCGTCTCGAGAAGGAAGGGCTGACCCTGTCCCGCGAAGCCGATCGCGCCCGGCTCATTCGCCGCGTGACACTCGATCTCACCGGCCTCCCCCCCATACCCAAGGAAATCGACGACTTCGTCCAGGACACCAGCGCGGGCGCCTACGAGAAGCTCGTGGATCGATTGATGAAGTCCCCCGCGTACGGGGAGCGCATGGTGATGTTTTGGCTGGATTTGGCCCGGTTCGCCGACACCCAAGGCTATCATCACGACGATCACCGCGATGTTCACCGCTGGCGTGAATGGTGCATCAAGGCCTTCAACAACAACATGCCGTTCGACCAGTTCACCGTTGAACAACTGGCCGGAGATCTCCTCCCGAATCCAACGGAGGACCAAAAAATCGCCACCGGTTTTCACCGCAATGAAATGACCACGTCCGAAGGCGGCGCCATGCCCGAGGAATATTCGGTGAAATACGTCGTCGGACGGGTCGATACGACCGCTCGCGTCTGGCTCGGCTCCTCACTCGCCTGCGCCGAATGCCATGACCATAAGTACGATCCCATCTCTCAGAAAGAGTTCTATCAGATGTTCGCCTATTTCAACAATGTCCCGGAGAACGGGCTGGACGCCGGACAGAACCCCGTGCCGCGCCTCATGTTGAGCTCGTCCGAGCAGCGCAACCGGCTCGAACAATTCAACAAGGAAATCGGCGCGCTCGAATCGCTCGATCGTGCCCTGCTCGAAGAGGCCCACGGCGCACGGGACAAGGATCGCGACACGTGGATCGCGAAGATCGATGAACAAGTGATGGACACCTGGCAGGCGCGGAAGCCCCTCGCCGCCAGCGCCCGGTCCGGCGCCACACTCTCCGTGACCGACGACGGCACGGTGCTCGCCTCGGGCAAGAATCCCCCCAAGGAAATCTACGAAGCCCGCCTGAGCATCGAAGGGACGAACTTGATCGGGCTGCGGCTCGAGGCTCTCCCGGATTCCTCTTTGCCCGAGGGAAAATCCGGGCGCGGCGCCAAAGGCGAGTTCGTCTTGACCTCCGTTTCGGTCCTGGCCCGAGCCGCCGGGGACCTTCCCTCTGCGCCCAAGCCCTCCCGACAAGACGCTTGGTCCATCCTCGGCCCGTTTTCCGCAGGGTCGCTCAAGGAAGCTCTTGAGAAAAAGTGGGGGCCGGAAGACGGCCTGGACCTCGCCAAGACCTATCAAGATGGCAAGTTGAAATGGCGGGAGCTGAAGGATCATCCGTCCGATGAGTTCACTTTTGAAGGAACCAACGCCGCCACGTTCGTCACGCGCAAGATCCACTTCGACTCGCCCGTGCGTGCCTTCGTCAGCCTGGAAGATCAGCTCGGCGCGCAACTGTGGGTGAACGGACGCCGGCTCCATGCGACGGAAGGAGACCAGGCAGGCCAGAAATCTACGGTCAAAATCCCCGCTTATTTCAAGTCCGGCGAGAACACGCTCCTGGTCAAAGTCGTCCATCACGCCGGTCCCGGCCTCAAAACGGCGCTGCTCACCGAGCCCGTGAAGGAATATGCGGTGGATCTGGCCGCCGCGACGGCGGACTTCAATGGGGGCGGATATTCGGCGGGGGGCGTTCTGGACGACCGCAACACCACCGGATGGAGCCTGGGCGAGGACGATGCCGCGAAGAAGCCGCGTTCGCTCTACCTTCGCGCGCATGATCCGTTCGGATTCGCTGAACGCGGCGAATTGGTGGTGACCCTCAAGTTCGAGTCGCCCAAACCCGCGCAGACTTTGGGGCGATTCAAACTCTCGACGACTTCGTCCGCCCTCCTGGGTGATTTCTTCGATCTGCCCGAGAACGCGCGCGGCATCTTCGCGGTCTCGAAGTCCGAACGTAACCCGGATCAGCGGCTCGAATTGCAGCGCCATTACCGCCGCACGTTCGTCCCCGAAATCAAGGAATGGGTCAAAACGCTGGGCGAAAAGCGCAAGCAACGCGACGATCACCGCAACAGCATCGATGTCTCGATGGTGATGGAGGACATGTCGAAGCGAAGGGATTCTTTCTTGCTCGTGCGCGGAGAATTCGGCAACCGCGGGGCCAAGGTTGAGCCCGGAGTGCTCACGAATGTCTTCCCTTTGCCTGAAGGACTTCCCCCGAACCGGCTGGGGCTGGCCAAGTGGTTGGTTCATCCCGAACATCCGCTTACGTCCCGGGTCACGGTCAACCGCTATTGGCAGCAGTATTTTGGAACGGGCCTGGTCAAGACCGCCGAGGAGTTTGGATCCCAAGGGGAACGGCCTTCCCACCCCGAATTGCTCGACTGGCTTGCCGTGGAGTTCGTCAAGCGTGGTTGGGACATGAAGGCGATGCACAAGATGATCGTGATGTCCGCCACCTACCGGCAGGATTCAGAAGTCGAGGCGGCTTTGCTCAAGCGCGATCCCGAGAGCCGGTTGCTCGCCCGTTTTCCTCGCAGCCGTCTGGAAGCCGAAACAATCCGGGACAACGCACTCGCGATCAGCGGCCTGCTCAAGCCGCGCGTGGGTGGAAAGTCGGTTTATCCCTATCAGCCGCCTGGCATGTGGGAAGCCATGGCCTTCGAGGGCACACGTTCCTGGGTGCAAAGCCAGGGCGACGAAAATTACCGGCGCGGCATCTACACGTATTGGCGCCGCTCCGTTCCCTATCCCTCCTACGTCATCTTCGACGCGCCCACGCGCGAAACATGCACGGTCCGGCGCCCCCGCACCAACACCCCTCTCCAGGCGCTCACCCTCATGAACGACCCGGTCTATGTCGAAGCTTCGCGCGCGCTCGGCCACCGCATCATGACCCAGGGGGGCAAGACCCTCCGCGAACAAATCGAGTTCGCCTTCAAAACCGCCCTGGGCCGCCCGCCATCCGCGAAAGAACGCCGTATTCTTGAAAACGCTTAC
Organism: Verrucomicrobiota bacterium; assembly: GCA_016871495.1. Lineage (NCBI taxonomy): Bacteria > Pseudomonadati > Verrucomicrobiota > Verrucomicrobiota bacterium. The sequence continues at coordinate 61,870 of VHDF01000010.1, forward strand.
AAACGCGAACTCAAACAGTTCGAGAAAGACCGCGTCAGCGCCGCCAAACTCGTCCACGTGGGCGCCAGCAAACCTCCCCTCGAAGCCGACATTTGCGAACTCGCCGCCTGGACCATCGTCGGCAACCTGCTGCTCAATCTCGATGAAACTGTGACCAAAGGCTGATTATGGACCTTCACTTCGGCAACGAAATCCGGCGCATCATGAATCGCCGGGCGTTTTTCGGACGCTCCAGCACGATCCTCGGCTCGGCGGCTCTCGCCTCGCTGGCCGCCCCCTCGCTGTTCGGCGCGGCCAAAAAGACCGCTTCAAAGCCAGCCGCCGCCGCGGCCCGGTCGTTGGGTGTGATCAACCCGTTTCATTTCGCTCCCAAAGCGAAACGGGTGATTTACCTGTTCATGTCCGGCGCGCCCTCCCATCTCGATCTCTTCGATTACAAGCCGAAGCTGGTCGAAATGACGGGATCGGAACTCCCTGATTCGATTCGCAAGGGCCAGCGCATCACCGGGATGACCAGCGGCCAGAAACATCTGCTCTGCGTCGGAACCCCATTCAAGTTCAACAAGCACGGGCAGAATGGCATGGAGTTGTCGGAAGTCCTTCCTCACACGGGAAGCATCGCCGACGAAATCACTCTCATCCGCACGCTCCACACCGACCCGATCAACCACGATCCGGCGGTGACCTACTTGTTTTCCGGCCATCAACAACCGGGCCGCCCCACGCTGGGCGCCTGGGTTTCCTACGGCCTCGGCAGCGAGAACAGCAACCTGCCCGCCTTCATCGTGTTGCTCTCAGGCCGCGGTGGCCAATCCCTGCAAACCCGTTATTGGGGCAATGGATTCATCCCCAGCAACCATCAAGGGGTTCAGTTTCGGGGGGTCGGCGACCCCGTGCTCTTCTTCTCAAACCCGCCCGGACTCAGCGCCAAAACCCGCCGCCGAATGCTCGATGACCTCCAAGATCTCAATCGCATCCAGTTGAGCGCGCTCGGAGATCCCGAAATCGCCACCCGCATCGAACAGTATGAAATGGCCTTCCGCATGCAGACAAGCGTGCCGGAACTGATGGATCTCTCCAAAGAACCGAAATCCGTTCTTGAAGAATACGGAGCGGAGCCCGGCAAGGCTTCCTTCGCCAACAACTGCCTGCTGGCCCGCCGGCTTGCCGAGCGCGGCGTTCGATTCATCAAGCTGCTGCATCGCGACTGGGATCATCACGGCGACCTGCCGGGCGGCATTCGCGCGCAAGCCAAACAAACCGATCAACCCTCGGCCGCGCTGGTGAAAGACCTCAAACGGCTCGGCCTGCTCGACGATACCCTCGTGGTGTGGGGCGGCGAATTTGGACGCACCGCCTACAGCCAGGGCGATATCAGCAAGACCAGTTTTGGACGCGACCATCATCCCCGTTGCTACAGCTTGTGGATGGCCGGTGGCGGCATTAAGGGAGGATTGACCTACGGCCAAACCGACGATTTCGCCTACAACATCGTCGAAAACGGAGTGCATGTGCACGACCTGCACGCCACTCTCTTGCATCAACTCGGCATCGATCACGAAAAGTTCACCTACCGCTTCCTGGGCCGCGACTTCCGCCTCACCGATATCGCAGGCCAGGTGGTGAAGGACATTCTGGTCTGACGAAGTCCTGAAACGAATCCGGCACGGACTCGATTCCTCGATCGCTCCAACTTTGGCACGAGCCGGGAATGGAAAGACCCGGGGGAACCTCCCTCCGTAGTCCTGCACCGCATCCGCTCCCTTTTTGCGCGGGATTGAAACTCACGGCTTTCCGGCGGCACGCTTCTCCATGTCCAAGAGCCATTCCTTGCGCCAAACTGCGCCACCGTAACCCGAAATCGAGCCGTCCGACGCGATCACACGGTGGCAGGGGACGAGCAGATAGATTCCGTTCGATCCGTTCGCTCGACCGATGGCGCGAACCGCCTTTGGACGCCCCACCGCCCGGGCGATGTCCGCGTAACTCCGGGTTTCTCCAAACGGGATCTCTTCCAGCGCCGACCAAACCCGCTGCTGGAACTCTGTTCCACGGCGATCCATCGGCAAACTCCAACGCTTCAAGGTTCCTCGAAAGTAACGCGCCAACTCTTGCTCCAACGTGTTCAGCAAGGCACTGGTTCCGTCCACAGCTTGCTGGCGAAACTTTTTCTCCATTCTCGCCCGGGACACGTCTGCCTCGCCATCCTCCACGAACTCGAGCCAGCCAATCGCGCGGTCCGACGCGCCCGCCAGCATCGTTCCGATGGGGGTGGAGATGAGCCGGCACCGAATCGTGTTCATTCGTGGAAACTAAATCGCTCGCGCCTCACGGGCAATCCCGCCTTCAGCCCCAGCGCTCCCCCATCCCGGTTTTCTTCAATGATGATGATGCGGACTCCGCGCTTGCTGGGGAATTTTGAAGGGCTTCAGATTCATGGGTTCCCACCGCGTTTTCCCTTCCTTCAGCCTGTAGCCCTGGTCGGGGGCAAGATCGGTGTGGCGGTCGCGCTGGCCGCTGGGCCAGAGCACCACGAGTTCGCGAATCTTGTCCGCCTTTCCCAATCCGATTTCCTGGCGGAACGGATTGCCCCCGAAACTACCGCCGCTGCCCACCACGCGATGGATCTCGCGGACCTGGCCCGCGGTTTCAACCGTCAAGCGCAGGCGCGCGCCAAGCGCACAGCAATTGGACTTCTCTCCCGTCAATCGAAGTTTGATCCAGCGATGGCCATGGCCGGGATTTTCGAACAGCACGTTTCGGTAGGTGTCGCCGGAATAGGCGCCGCCCATTTCCTCGAACACGTCCTGGTCTCCGTCCTGGTCGATGTCGGCGAAGGCAACGCCGTGTCCCTTCTGCAGATGGCCGAAACCGCCGGACGTCGTCACATCCTGAAACCGTTCCCCGCCATCGTTGCGAAACATGCGATTGGGCAGGAGTCGGCCCAGATCGGGATCGCCCGTGCCCAGGTAAAAATCCAGCCAGCCGTCGTTGTCGAGATCTCCAAAGTTGCTGCCCATGGTGTAGAGCAACTTGTGGAGCCCGGCCTCGCGGGTCATGTCTTTGAACGTTCCATCGCGCTGATTGTGGTAAAGCCGGGGCCGCTCGCTCTGATGCGGCAGTCCCAAATAATCGGCGGCGATGTCTCCGGTCTCCTTCACCCAGTACCCCGAGACAAACAAGTCCAGCCACCCGTCATTGTCGTAGTCGAAAAACCAGCAGGGGAAACTGTCCCAAGGCTCTTGCACTCCCGCCGCCGCCGCCACATCCGTAAATTTCCAGGCGGGATCCCTCGCCAAATGCGAGGCGCGCGGTCCGTCGTTGCGGAACAAATAATTCCGCCCGCCGCGCAAGGAGAGGTAAAGGTCGGAGCGGCCATCGTTGTTGTAGTCGCCACTGGCCACGCCTTTCACCATGCCGACCACAGACAAGCCGCTCGCATCGGCGCATTCTCGGAAGGTCCCGTCACCGTTGTTGCGGAATAACTCGCAGGGGTGCCGAGCTTCGTCTTGAGTTTCGTTGCCGATAAACAAATCCAGCCAGCCGTCGTTGTCGAAATCAAACCAGACGGCCGTTTGCGTCGGATGAAAACTGAGCAAGCCCGCCTCTTCCGTCACATCGGCAAAGGTGCCGTCGCCATTGTTGCGCAGAAGTGAATTGGGGAACTTTCCTTCCTCGCCCATCCATCCTCCGCGCAACACGAGAACATCCATAAAACCATCATTGTCGTAATCGGCATGAATCAGGTTCAGCCCGCCCGTGAGCCCGCGCAACCCTGCCGCATCGCTCCGATCCAAAAAAGTGCCCTGGCCGTCGTTCTTGAAGAATCGCATCGGATCGCCCAATCCCATGGACGAAGTCATCACATCAAGGAGTTCATCCCCGTCAAAGTCTTCGACGATCGCGCCTCCAGCCAGATTGGTGTAATCCAGGCCCAACACCCCGGCCACGTCCCGAAAACGGGGCAGTTCGTAGTCCGACTTGAAGACCTCGGGCGGAATCAACCAGGCGGGAGGCACCTTTTGCGGATACTCGCCCAAGGTCATTGCCGCAATGTTCAGCAGCCACCGCGCGGCGAGTGAATTCGTGTCGGATCGCAGAATCGTGGACAGTGGCTGGATCGCGCCGCGGGATCCTTCAGTCAAGCGATGCACGCCCGCCGACTGGATCGGCAGGAGGCACGAATCCGACGTGTGGTTGGAAAGGCAATTCGCTTGTTCACCCCAACGCAACTGCGCAATCGCCTGCTTCAGGTGGAGCATCGATCGGACCCGTTCGTAAAATCGTGGCTGTTCCCGGCTCAATGTTCCTTCCAATTCGCGAAAGACTTGCAAGGCCCGCCCGGATTCGCCGGCATTCAACAATTCCGATCCGAACTGAAGCTGGAGATTGATTCTGTCGCCAGGGGTTTCCGCCGCCTCCATCACCTTTTCCAACAACGCCGCTCGCTCCGTGCTGAGAAATCCAAGATGGAGCGGTTCCACCTTCGCGCGCATCTCGAGCAGGCGTTCCGCCATGCGCCTCGTTCCCGGCGATTGAAACGGAGTGCCTGCGACCCCAGACAGCATTGGCAGGAGATAGAGCGCCGCGCAACAATACGAAAGGTGTTTTCGACCATCCTTTCTTAAGCCTCTCCCCGTCCGCCACCCACAAGCCCTCCACATCCATTCGAACAACATCATGAGGACGAAGATGCTGCAGTTTTCGAATCGTAGCGGATTGCGTCATGTGGACATTCCTGGAGGATTGTTGCCTGGAACTTGGACCGAAATTTCACTCCCTCGTCATGACTCGTTGAATCTTGCGGCTTGATCGCCTCAACGATCGCCTGACGGCGAGCATCCACCCATCGCCACGCCCAAGCCCCCTCTCCAAGTCCCGTCGCCTCATGAGGCCTCCGAGAGCCACTTTGGAAATGGGGTGGGTCCGGCGGCGAGAGATTCCGGCGATGGCCGAGGCGGCGAGGCCGGCGCATCCCCGCAGCCGGCTGGAGCGCGGCGTTCACGCCGCCTGGGTGTGGAAGATCGACAAAGGCGGTTCAGATCCCGAGCGCGGTGTTGTTCCACGACGAGGCGGGCTCAAGCTCGATCGCCGGTCGCCATTCTTCTCACGGAGTCGCCTGAGTTTGGCGTTCACGCCGCTTCAAGGTGGGGCTTGGGATGAACATGGCCATTTCAAGGAACCCGTGCACGACAAGGGCGAAGGCCTGCACCCGGTGCGGGTCATGAAGCCGCAGGAGAACGTCGCGTTGAGAGGCGCGGGGAGGTCAGCCGAGGTCATCGTGGCGACGCAGGAACGCGCGGACGAAATCACGATCATCGCGTTCAACCCGTCCATGGCCTTGCTATTTTCAGCCCCGATTCTATGGTGCCTTGCGTCCCGTATGAACCGAAACGCTATCCCTGCCGCGTTCCTTTCTCTTCTCTTTCCCGCGATGCTCGCCTCTCACGCCGCTGCCTTGGATCCGATCCCGCTTTGGCCGCAGGGAGCGCCCGGTGCCTTGGGAAAAGAGGACAAGGACATTCCTTCACTGACGCCGTACCCCGCCGCCGAGTCCGCCACCGGTGCCGCGATGGTCATCTGTCCGGGGGGAGGCTATGGCGGGCTCGCGCAGCATGAAGGCCGTGATTACGCGCTTTGGCTCAATCAACAGGGCGTCGCCTGCTTCGTTCTCAAATACCGGCTTGGCTCCGGTGGATATCGGCATCCGCGCATGATCGAGGACGCTGCCCGCGCCTTGCGCTGGGTCCGAACCCACGCCGCCACCTGGAAAGTCGATCCAAACCGGATTGGCATCATGGGTTCCTCGGCCGGCGGCCACCTGGCCTCCACCCTGGTCACTCACTTCGATCACGGCCAAGCGGGAGCTGCTGACCCGGTGGACCGCGCCAGTTCCCGTCCCGATCTCGGCGTGCTCTGTTATCCCGTGATCACCATGGGCGCTCACACGCACCAAGGATCGAAGCATAACTTGCTCGGCAAAGAGCCGTCCCCTGAGCTTGTCGAGTTGCTTTCAAACGAGAAACAAGTGAGGTCCAACACTCCGCCCTGCTTCGTCTGGCATACTTGGGAAGACAAAGCGGTCAAAGTTGAAAACAGCCTCGAATTTGCCGCCGCGCTTCAAAAAGCCGGCGTGCCTTTTGATCTTCACGTTTACCAAAAAGGCCGCCACGGCATCGGCCTGGCCGACAAGGAACCGTTTTCCAACGTTCATCCTTGGGCCAAAGACCTCCTCTTCTGGCTGAAAGAACAGGGATTTCTCACGGCTCACCGCTAGCCCGCATCCAAGATCGTGAGAAGACAATTCCTCGCGCTTTTCCTCCTGACTGTGCCCGCGGCCCAGGGCGGGGACCAGCCGCAATGGGGCGAAGCCTGGACCCGCAATCAAGTTTCCAAGGAACGAAACTTGCCCGCCGAGTTCGATCCGCGTTCCGGTAAGAACGTCCGCTGGCGCGCGCGGCTCGGCACCGAGACCCATTCCACTCCCATCATCGCGGGCGGACGCGTCTACATCGGCACCAACAATCGCGAGCCGCGTGATCCCAAACACCAGGGCGATCGCGGCGTCATCATGTGCTTCCGGGAATCCTCGGGCGAGTGGCTCTGGCAGCTCGTCGTTCCCAAACGCGCCGAGGATCCCTACTTCGATTGGCCCCATTGCGGGATCCCGTCCTCTGTGACGGTCGAAGGCAACCGCGTTTACACCACCACCAACCGCGGGGAAGTGCTCTGTCTCGATGCCGGCGGTTTGTCCGATGGAAATGAAGGTCCGTTCCGTGACGAAGGTTGGCACATGACCCCGGATCCCGGACTGGCTGGCAATCCCAGCCCGGTCGCCGGTGCCGAGATCCAACCACGCCGCCGCGCAAACCCGGCTGCCAAGTCCGCTCACCTACTGCAGCCGGGACCGACCGACGCCGACATTGTTTGGGTGTTCGATATGATTGAGGACGCCGGCATCTGGCCGCACGACGGAGCGCACAGTTCAATTCTTATCCGCGGAAATCACCTCTACCTCAATACTGCCACCGGTGTGGATAATACTCACAAGCGAATTCGGACGCCTGATGCCCCCAGCTTGATCGTGCTGGACAAGCGAACCGGCCGCTATCTGGCGCGGGAACGCGAAGGCATCGCGCCTTCCATTTTTCACAACACGTGGTCCGCTCCCGCCATGGCCCGAATCGGAGGCCGCGACCGCATCCTCTTTTGTGGTGGCAACGGGATTGTTTACGCGTTCGAGCCGCTCGATCGCGAGCCCGTCCCCGGCGAAGTGGCCACCCTCAAGAAGCTCTGGCAGTTCGATATCGATCCCACCGCGCCCAAGACCGAGGTTCATCGCTTCAACCAAAACCGAAGCGAGGGACCCAGCACCATCTTCGCCATGCCTGTGATTCACCAAGGCCGCCTCTACGTCGCGGGCGGCGGGGACACTTGGTGGGGGAAGAACGAATCCTGGCTCTTTTGCATCGACCCCTCGGGTTCCGGGGATGTGACTCGCCAGAATCTTATCTGGCGCGCGCCGCTGGGCTATCATGTCATGTCCACGCCGGCCGTCGCCGAAGGCCTCGTCTTCATCGCGGACACTACCCGGACCGTGCATTGCTTCGACGCCGAGACCGGCGCGCCGCTTTGGAAGCACGAGGCCAAAGGGGACTTCTGGGGTTCGCCCCTGGTGGCGGACGGCAAAGTCTATATCGGCTCGCGACGAGGCGATTTTTGGATCTTCAAAGCGAGCCGGGATAAGGAAATCCTATCGCAAATCGACCTCGGAGCTCCCATGAGCGCCACCCCCACCGCGGCCCGTGGCACGCTCTATGTCGCGACCATGTTCGAACTCTTCGCGGTCGCCAAGGACCCCAAAAAATAACGATTTTACCGTCCGATCACCCGTCGACACCGGTCGGCTCGGCCTCGGCACGACGACCCCGACCGGAGCCATTCGACCGGATCTCCGGAATCAGCAAGAGGCTCGCGAGCACGATCATGATGGAAGCCACCCAGCTCAAGGAGGACAGCGAAAACACGCCGCTGGCGTGAAACGCGACCAAAGGCGCCACCACCCCTCGCAGCCCCGTGAAAAACGTGTGGGCGGACATGTAGTCGGCCACCCGGTCGGGCGGGGAGATCTTGGTCACCCACAGGCCCCAGGCTACGTCACCTCCCGCATTCGAGATTCCAAAAACCACCGCGCCCAGGAGCAGACCCCACACGTCCTGACTCGCGAAAAAGGCGAGAATCCCCACCGCAAACCCCGCGTTCAACACCGCGCGCAAGAGGAAGAAGTTCATCCGATCGAAGAGCCAGCCCCACACCGGGCTCATGAAGAGCCGCGCCGCGTTGGGAATCACCCCCGCCAGCATGGCCACTTCCGGCACCGTCAACCCGAGCCCGTGCTTCGGATTCGCCAGATACTCCACCCGCAATGGCAGCATCATGAGATTCGCGAATCCCATCAGCATCCAACAGATCAACGTCCGCCGAAACACCGCGTCGTTCACCACGTAACGCATCGCGCGAAAAGGATCAATCTCACCCGTCCGCGTCAACGGACGTGAGGGCATCCGCGAGAAACACCATGCGCTCACCCCAAAAGCACCCGCGAAAATCAAAAGCAGCCAGCGCGAAAATCCCAGGTCGTTCCCCAACAGCCGGCCCGCGACTTCGCTGAAGACCACGGCGGTGGCAATGCGCAGCATCACCGTCCTGGAAAAGAGTCTTCCCCGGCGCTCCTGCGGATAATTGTCCTGGTAAATCTGGGTCTGCAGCGGCACGACCGCCGACCAGCAGGCCATGCTCGCCACGCAAACAGGCACATATAACCAGGGGGCAGGGCAGGCTGCCGCGAGCAAAAACCCTCCCATGCCCAGCGCTGACGCCGCCATCGCCACGCGCGCCGTTCTCCAACCCGCGTGCTCGACCCACGTCACCACAAGCGGACTCAGCAGAAACCCGAAACTCGTGCCCGCTGCCACCAATCCCTTGGCCGTGGAATCCAAATGATGCACCCGCACCGCGATGAGGAGCAGAAAGGTCAGGGAAGCCGTTTCCAAAACCCCGCTGGCCACCGCCCGGCCTTGTTCCAGCCGGAAGGTGGATTTTTCAAACCTCGATTGATCAGCCATCGCGGCGAAATCAAACGGCTCTCCCCTCGGACGAGCAAAACAAAAACATCGCCATCCACCGGAGATGCCTCCCCGGCCAGAATCGATTCGCCTTCGGTCCGAAACGCGTCGTGATGGAATGCTTGATCCAGCGACCCCGTGAGTGAGACGGGCTTCGGATGCTTTCTCTCCGTGTCTCTGTGCCTCCGGGAGAACCTTCCATCTTCTGGAACCATTCCGGTCAACCGGTTCAGGACTTCGCGATGATCTCGACCATCGCGCTTCCGCTTTGCCGGTTCGAGATCACGCTGGTTTCCAATGCGCCTCGTTGCGGCTTGGGAGCGAGGCCTTTTGCTTTTCCTCGCGCAGAGGCCGCAAAGGACGCAGAGAGAACGTCGAGGGCAATCTGAACGGTTGCTCCTTCGATCGGCATGGGGGCCGTGCGCAAGCTCGACTCTTCTGGAAAGGCATGACTGAGATCATCCTGGTACGAGCCACGTGCCGGCAAGGCGATCCCGGATCGTGCGTCCGGGGTCAATCACCCGGTAAGCGATTCCGCCCACCACGCAGAGGACAAACATCCAGACCGGCCAAATGCTGTCCGTGATGTGCCCCAAGAGCAACATGAGCCAGAAGGGCAGCCACGCCAGCAGACAACGCAGGAACGTGCGCCAGCGCGATGCGGGCAAACCCGTCCGAGTGACGATCTCAATCTTAAGCAGCCGATAGCCCAGACCCCTACGCAAAAAGAGCGACGCCGCCAGGCTCGGAATGGAGAATGAACCCAGGGTCAAGAGGGCCGGGTTCAGGTCCAGCTGAAGACCCCGCATCAGCTTCGAACCCGCCATCATCGAGATCAGGCCGCTCGACATCAACGCGATCATGATGCTCAGGTACATCAACCCGCGCCGCTGGGCGTCCGAAACGACGGCCGATTTCTCCAGCAGCGGACGGTGTTGGGAAAGCACGGATTGAAGGTCTTAGGCCTCAGGTAAGGACTGCAGGAAATCGCGCGCGGACATCGACAGCGGGATTTCCGGGACACGGTTGGATATCCCTACCGAATGCTCGCTGCCCGCCAATGCGGCGCAAGCGACCAGGCCGAGGAATCGTTGCACGTCCTCCCCCTGGCTGACTCCTTCAGCGGATGGAACGGAGGGAGAGCGTTGGGTGGCAGCTACGCCAGAAGGTGAACCGGAGGCTGCACTGCCTGGCGCGGGGAAATCGAGCAGCTTGGCGCGGCCATCGGTCGTAATCCAAACACGTTCCAATGCGGGTGGATTCAGCCATGAGCCGTCCCGGCGGGCAGCATCGAGTTCCTCGGCCAAATCATGGATCCAGAAGCGAACGGACGCCCAGGTCTGTGGTGTTTTGAGCAAGTGGACCAGGGGTTGTCCCTCAACGGCCTCGTAGGCATCCCAACACTCGGTGGCAGAACGCTGGCTCGCCAGCCAATGAAGCCGGCCCTTGCGTGTGAGGTCGCGCACTGGGGCGGGAAGGGGCGCGGAGCCAAGCGGCTGTTTGCGAATCCATACTTTACGCAACAAACGGGCGTCGTAGCCGAGCAGGATTTCCTCACCACCACGGCGCGCCAGCGAATCCAGTACGTGGAACGGCCCGACACTCGGTGCCTCGCCTCCCCGGGGAAAGAAATCGTCCCGCGGAATGAGTTGCGAGCGACGTTCGTAGGCGGCCCGTTGGACGACACGCGTGCCGGTGAGAAGGTCGTGCACGGCGGCAAAGCCATTGTGGCGTCGGGCGGTGACGAAAAACAGGGCTAATAAACCATAGGAGACGAAAAGTCCGGCGCTCTGCACCTGTGGGTTGAGGTCGACGCTCTTCCCGGCTAGCGCCCAAGCCCAAAGCGGAAGGCACCGGACGAATACCACCATCGAAGCGCGAGCGAATGCCCGGGGGCAGCCCGGCCGGTTGCGATTCGATCCGATCACCCGAAGCCCGCAAAGATACTTGCCAAGGGCGGCGCCCCAAATGCCCTCGAATAGGGTGAAGTAGAGCACTCTGATCACGAACGGCGCTGCTGCCAAAAACCCCATCATCTCGGGTGAACTCACCCCGCTGGTGAGTGTGGGATCGACTCCCTGAACGCGTGCGAACATATGGGTGGCCACCATGGCCAAACCGCCCAACAGGAATCCGTCAATGATGCCGGCCAGGGAACGCAGCCTCAGCGGTGCCGGGGAAGGTTCAGCCGAGCCGAACGGCAGCAGTGCTTGATGGAGCTCCTTGTAGTCCTTAAAACGTTGCGCCGGTTGCTTGGCCAGACACCGCACCACGAGCGCCGCAAGTTCTTCGGGGAGTTCGGGCCGCACCGACCTTGGGGAAGGCGCCGGCTTTTCCAGCACCGTGGCCACCAGGCTGACCATGTTCTCCGAGTGAAACGGTGTCTTGCCCGTCAGCAGGAAATAGAGCGTCACACCAACCGAATAGATGTCCGAACGGACATCCAACTCATCGCCACGCAGTTGTTCTGGCGAGGCATAGGCTGGCGTCCCCATCATCGCGCCAGCCAGCGTCAGGTTTGTTGGGTCCCGCGCCCAAGTGGAAACAGTGAGGCCAAAATCGCCCACCTTGACCGTCCCATCCGCCTCTACAAAGCAGTTCGACGGCTTCACGTCGCGATGCAAGACACCCTTGTTCGCCGCCGCTTCGAGCCCGGCGATGACTTGCAAGATCGTGTCCACCGCTTCGCCGACCGGCATCGGACCCTGACGCGTGACACGTTCCGTCAGGGTGCCCCCTGACACGTACTCCATGGTGATGACCGGTGTATCGCCGATGGTTTCGGTGCCGAAAATAGAGACGCTGTTCGGATGGTTGATCGAGGCCGCGAGCCGGCCCTCGCGGAGGAAGCGCTGGCGTGCGGAAGGCGAGTCCGGCGCGTGGCTCAACACCTTCAAGGCGACGCGACGTCCGCTTTCGGCTTGCTCGGCTTCGAACACCGAGCCCATTCCGCCCCGGCCCAGCAGGCGGACAATGCGATAGCCTCCAAACGAAGTTTCGGGCACCGGCTCCGGCGACGGCTGCGAGGACGCCGTCCGATCGGCGTCAGCCGGATCGGTCAAGACCGTGCTCTTGAACAAGCACTGCGGGCACAATCCTTCCGCGGCGTCGATCGGGACGGAGCCGCCGCGTTTTTGCGCGCGCGCCTTGTCCCATTCATTGGCCAGAAACCGCTTCAACGCCAGCAGGAGGAAGGAGCGGAACCGGCCCTTCTCCCGGCTGGCGCCGGCGAAGTAATTCCTCTCAATGCAGACCGCGAAGAAAGACTGGACCAGATCCTGCGCGTCGTGCGGCGATCGCCCGAGTCGGCGGACGAAGGCGTAGAGCGGATACCAATAGGCTTGGCAGAGATTTTCCAGTGCCGCCGCCGCATGCGTTGAAGAGTTGTGACCCGCCGCGACCACGACACTCCAGTGGGTCGTCGTAAACTGAGGCCGATGCCGCGTCGAGTTCGGCGAATCCGGCTCGGAAGAATGCATGATGGGAACCTCGCCAAGCGGCGCCGCGACTTACTTCAGCTCCCAGACTTCCTTGCCCGTGGCCAAATCCCAAACCCGCAACGCACCATCTTCCCCTCCTCCCGCCGCCCATCGTCCGTCCGACGACAACCCCAAGGCGTACATGAAATCATAACGGCGCCCCAATGCCCGCACCGTTTCCCCGGTCTCCTTCATGAGCAACACTTGACCGTCCCCTGCCGCTGCGACCAACTGAGCGCTCCAGGGAACAAAACCCAGGGACGTCACCTCTTTCCCAAAGCCTTCAAGATTCTTCTTCCGTTCCCCGGAGACAGCGTCCCATACCTTGACCATGTTGTCCGCCCCCGCGCTGGCCAGCATCCGGTTGCCAGGCTTCCACGAGACGCCCTGAACATGATGGGTGTGTCCCTCGAACGACTTGACGACTTCCCACGTCTCCGTGTTGACCATCCTGACAAATCGATCGCTGCCCGAGGTCAAAAGCGATTTTCCATCCTCGCTGAAGGCAAGTCCCAGCACCGTGTCGCTGTGCAGTTTGGTCAAAGGCCCGGTCGTTTGAAACTGCGGCAGCCGCCAAACCCAAAGTTCCCCCCCGCGCGACGGCTCACCCGCTCCCGCCACCAGGCTCCGACCGTCCGGACTGAATCGCAAAACGTTGACCCGATCCGAGATGCGGTGATCGAGCGACGCCTTCTTGCCCGTGGAGCTGGTGCCCTTCAACGTTCGGTCGAGCGTCCAATCCATCGGCTCCCGCCGGATCGACCATCGGCCTCGGCCCTCGCTCCACACCGCCAGGCCCGGATGCGAAAGATCCGCCACCAGTGCTCCCGTTCGGCTTTCGTCATTCTCGGCGACGTTTTGATGACCACGAGCCTTGGAATCCGATGACGTTCCACCTCCGGCCTCTCTTTCCCCAACAGGGTCCGGAGCGAATGCCTTGCCGTCCTCGACTCGCCAGCGAGCGCGGCGCCCATCGCGCGCCATGGCGGTCAAGACTTTCCCGCCTCGTTCGAACTCAAAATGGCTCCAGTTCACGGCCGACTGTTGCCAAATCCGTTCCCGTTCAATCTTCAATTTTTCCGCGGCCACTTTGCGATTCTCAGCCTGGGTGACGAGCTCCTTCGCCTTGCCCACGGCTTCTTGAGCCTTGGCCTCGGCTTTTCCGGAGAGTTCCACTTCCTCTTCCCCCCGGACTTTATCCTCGCTGGCCTTCTTGAAATCGGCTTCCGCTTTGGCGAGCGCGTTCGAAGCAGCCGTCCACTTCTCCTGGATCTGCTTGAACTCCGCCAGTGCTTCCTTCGTCACGCGGTCCACCATCGATTTTAAATCATTCTCTGGCACTCTCGCTCCCACCACCCCTTTCGCGGTTCCCAAAAACTGCGTGAAAAGATTGGTCGCGCCTTTCAGTTGATGGTCCCTCGCTTCAAATGCCAGCCGGGCCTCGTTCCCCGCCTTGGTCGCCGTTTCGCGCGCCTTGTCCAACTCCTCAGCCTTTTTGCTCAACCCCGGCATCGCTTCCTGGGCCTTCTTCCTGCGTGAAGACTCCTCCTCCAGCTCTTTGTTGACCTTGTTCAACGCGGCTTTGAAATAGTCCACATCCCCCGCAAAAAACGTCGCCCTCCGATCGGCATCCTCCGCTTGCAATCCGAGCGAGGGGTCGAATTTGAGCTCCTGCGCCGGCTTGGCCGCTCCGAGTTCTCCCAACTTCAATACCCCGTCAGCGCCGAGCGCCGCCACGTGCCGCCCGGAATCCGCCATTTCGACTCGAATCCCTCCCCGGGGCAAAGTCCAACCTCCCGCTAATTCCGCGGATCCCTGTTTCACCCACTTCAAAGTTCCATCGAGAAACGCGGCGACACCGCCCTTCTCCGCGAGTTCTGGAGCTCCGAGCCCCGAGATTTGAGTGATATCCACCCGCCAGCTCCCTTTCACCTGGGACGTTTCCGCTCCGATTTCCAACCACTCCAGTTTTCCTGACTCGAAGACTCTTAAAGCGATCGTGGCTTTCGAGTTGAAATCCGCCTGGATGACCTTTCCCTTCTCACCGGACTCACCTAAGGACCGCCGTTGACCTGACTGAAGTTCCCAGCTCCAGACACCCCCGTTTTCATCCAAGCCGGCCACCGACTCTCCTCCAGCCCGCCATCCGAGAGCCCGCCATCGGGGTCCCTTCGTCGAGAGACGGCGCAAGGTTTTCCCGGTTTTTATGTCCTGGATCCCCAACTCGCCCTGCTCTCCAGCCCAAGCGAGTTTTGTCCCGCTGCCATCGAGTCTGGCTACCGTGACTTTCCCCGTATCGACGCGGAGCTCTTGCGCCTGGGGAGCGCCCGATCCGCGCTTCCAAATCTTCACTTCCTGAAAGCTTCCACTCGCCAAAGTCTGTCCGTCCGGACTCAAAGCCAGCGCCTGAACGAAATCTTGATGTGCGCCCTGACTCAGCAAGGGATCGACGCATTCCGCGATCTCCCGCCCACCCACCAGGTCATACCAGTGAATGCGCCCCCCGCGCGCCGCCGCCGCCAGGCTCCCGTCCGCATTGACGGCCACGGCGTAAATCGAACGCAACGAATCCGGCAAGGTTCCCAATTTGATCTCGGTCACCCCGCCGGATCCCGCCTTCGCCCCCTGCGCGATCCACAGCTCCATCAAGCCCAGTTGCTCCGGCGTCAGGTTTGGCGCGTTCGCTTTGTTGTCCCGGGGCGGCATGATGGGACGCTTCTGATGAGAGGCCAGTTGCAGGAGCAAACTCTTGCCGGGTTGTTTCGGCACCACCGCCGGCCCGCTCTCGCCCCCTTTCAATAGACTTTCAACGGATTCCAAGACCAACTCGCCTTTGCTGTTCGATTTCGAATGGCAGGCGAGGCAGCTCCCTTTCAACAGGGGAACGATCTCTTTATTGAAATCGACAGGCTGCGAACGTTTGACGGAGGCAATGGAAATCGCCTTGCGCTCCGGAGCGGACTCGGCGCCATCCACTCGCGCGCACGCCAGGACCACTCCGAACACCGCGAACCATCCACGCAATGCACTCATGGCAACACCTTCAGTCGCACGCCGCCGCTCCAGGCCCGCACCGTTTGGTCCTGCGGTTTGATGGATTCCCGCCATCGTTTGATGTCCGCGGCCAGTTTTTCTTTCCGTCCCTCGAATTCTTTGACTTTGGCCTTCTTCGCGTCGGCCTCCTTGGCCTCCGCCTTGGCGACCGCGTCCTTGGCCAGCTTCAATTCTTCCTCAATCTGCTTGGTCGAAGCTTCCGCCTCCTTCGCCTTGGCCTCGATGGCTTCCGTCTCGGCCTTGGTCTGGCGACGGTAGGCTCCGGTCGACGTCGCTTCGAACCGGAACACGTGTTCACCCGTGGCCAACTTGACCTGGCCCAAATCCAGTTCGTAAAGGGCGGAGTTCGTTTTCGCCGCCACTTCCATTTCCTTGGCGGCATCCAAGGCAGCCATCCCCGACGGCTTCAGCTTGACGGCCCGGTCGAAGGCTTCTTCGCGGTCGAAACGGATCGGAAACGACACCTTCGCGCCTGCTTTCGCCTCGACCACCGCGTTGCTCTCCACATTCAGTCTCAGCGCCGCGCGCTCTTGCCCCGAAATCGACGCGCTTAAGCCTGTGTTCAATCGCGTCCAGACGCGTTCGTTGTTCGCATCCCCGACATTCCACACCACCATGCCGGAGGAAACGCGCCGTTCGAGATTCGAAGCCGCCCCCAGTGCGCGGCCCGCAATCCTCAGTTCGCCCGCCCACGCCGGCGCACCCTCCGCGGCCTCCAGCATGAGCCAGCCCGACGCGCGATCTCCCGCAAGCTCCAGGGCCTCGCACTTCATGCCTTCCGGCAGCCCTTCGGCCTCGAATCGTATGGCGTTGGTAAGGCCCCCGCGACGGCGCAAAAAAATCTGCAAAGGCACTCGTTCTCCCCGACGCAAATGAGTGGACCACACGGTGGCCAGCCGCACGTCCCGGTTCGGAGGGGCAGGGGCCACCGGCACCGCAAACGCCCCGAAATCCGGCTTTTCCTGTTCGACCCTGAACCAGAACAACGGGTCCTCCCCCGAACTTGCTGTGCGCGCCAAGTCCGACAGGGTCACCCGCAATCGCCCGTCCGCCTTCACCTCGACCTTGCCGTGAGGATCGCGCGTCGCCGTGTTGAATTCGTGTCCGCCCAGGTTCTGTTCCTGATCCGCAAATTCACGTTCTTCCGTCACCTTTCCCTCCCCGCTCAAATG